>NZ_JAFMPV010000024.1:0-83454 GCF_049132105.1 Pseudomonas sp. NFX15 | reverse complement strand
AGGCGTCGCTGATCGTTGTCAGTCGGCCATCGCGAAAGTGATAAAAGCGCGGTGCATCACCGGCCAGGGCGAGGATCAGTTCATCCGGCTCCTCGCCGAGGTAAATCGCCGCTCGCGACAAACTGTTGTGGATCACCGGGCGTTCGTGCGTCGGTCGCGGAAACGGCGTCCGGCGGTTTTCCTGATCGATCCAGATCACCTGCTCGCCGTCGACCTCCAGGTGCTGCGACAGCGAATGGCTCCAGCCAAAACCCAGGCCACTGTCGAGCTCGACGGCGCTGGTGCGGTACAGACGGGTGAAGTCGAAGGGCAGGAGGCCGTCGAGGGTGCCGTCGGTGAGGGTCAGCAGTTCTTCGCCGGTGACCATCGACACCGGGCACTGGTTGGTCGCGGTGCGCTCGACGGTGTCAGCGCTGTCGCCGTTGGGGTTTTTCGCCTGATTAGGGGCGTCGTCGTGGTGTTCGTTTTGCTTGAGGGTGGTGTTGCGTTTGGCGTTCCAGCGCAGTTGCATGCGACCTTTTTTCAGGCCCGCGGCGACACCGCGAGCAGCGACGGCTTTGTAGCGGTCGACATAACCGATGAACTGGTTCACGAGGCCAAAGATCGCTTTGACGAAGCCCAGCACCCCGTCCAACAGCTGCGCGCCATACCGGGCCAGACGCATCGACAGATAGGCAATGCCCGCCCCTGCAGCGGCGAAGGTCAGGACCACACCGATCAACAGGTCGATCAGCAAGTCCACGACAAATCTCGACAGCGACTCGGCCGTGGCGCCGGCCATGACACTCGGCGGCAGCATCTCCAGCCACAGGCTGGCGGTGCGCAACAGCAGGCACAGCGCCGCTTCGTCACTGGCCAGCAATTGCAGTTTGGCCATGGCCTCGGGTGTTTTTTCTGCCAGCGAGGCCAAGTCCTCGGCGGCGCTGCCGAGTTGCTCAGCGAACCGGCGCGGGTCCTGCAAAATCGCCGAGAGCTCGCCGATGCGGTCCCACACCCCGACAATTGCCCCCCAACTGCCGGCCAGCAAACCGTTACCCACCGCCGCCGAGGTCGAGTGCGCCCAGCGCGGTTTGAAGCCTTGCCACTCGCCGTGGAGCCAGGCCTGTAATTGTCCGGTCAGGCCGTCATAGGATTCGAACAGCTGATTCAGCTGTTTCGGGGTGACCGCACTTTGCACATGCACGCGGTAGGACTTGCCCGGCGTCCCTTCGAATAATCCCTTGCCGTGCTCATTCAGGGTGACCAACTCCCGCTCACCGCCCTCCACCGTCACTACTTCAACCTGAATGTTGCCCAGCGGTATGTCATACACCGACTCGAACTGGCTCTCGATCAGCAAGATCCCCGTGTCCGGGCAGCGCGCCACCGTCGAGAAAAAATCGTCGTCGCCGCTGCTGACCACCGTGCGGGTATCACCGAACCTGATCTGCCGATCCATGCTCATCAGCGAGGGCAGGTCCAGGGCGTGGCTGACCTTGTCGGCGTTACGGTTGAAAAAACCGGTGAGCTGCTCGCGGTACAGGCTCAGGGTGCGCGGAAAGTGGTCGAGTTCCTCCTCGATGCGGGCGATCTGATCCATCAGCGCACCGCAAAGCGGGAAGTAGCAGGCAAAACGCGATCAAGCATGAACAACCCCACGCACAGGACAATTGGCGCGAGGGACTTTGCGGAGGATCCGCCAGGAAAGAAGTCAGGAAAGGATGTTGTTGATGTAGGGCGATTCGCTAAAGCAAAAACCTGACATGAGGATTGCCCTCATGTCAGGTAGATCTGTCAGACAAGTCGCCTGACTCCGCAGAATTACGCGATGTCAGCTCCTTAATTGCCAAACCTGTGGGAGCGCCGCTTGTTTCGGGCGGCGATCCGACAAAGCTTTGAGGCCTTAAGCAGTCGCCAACGAAGCCTTCTGCGAAACACTCAAAAAGCGCAACAACGCCAACATCGGAAACGCACTGCCAACGATCACGATCCACAACCAGCCGCCATGCTCATACACCGCACTGGCCACCGAAGAGCCGAAGGCGCCGCCGATGAAGATGCTGGTCATGTACAGCGCATTCAGGCGGCTGCGGCTTTTGCTGTCGAGGGCGTACACCGCGCGTTGGCCGAGGACCATGTTCATCTGCACGCAGAAGTCGAGCACCACGCCGGTCACGGCCAGGCCGATGACGCTATAGGCCGGATGAATAAACGCCGGCAAAAAACTCAGGCTGGCGAACAACAGCGCCAACAGTGAAGCGATGCGGGTATGGCCGGCGTCGGCCAGGCGCCCGGCGATGGGCGCGGCAATAGCGCCGATGGCACCCACCAGCGCGAAAATCGCGATCTCGCTTTGCGACAACCCGTGATTGCGCGCCAGTTCCAGCGGCACGGCGGTCCAGAACAGGCTGAAAGTGGCAAACATGCAGCCCTGGTAAAACGCCCGCTGGCGCAGCACCGGCTGTTTGCGCAACAACGTCCACAGCGAGCCCAGCAACTGGCCATAGGACGCGCTGTGATCAGGCTCACGCTTGGGAATCGTCACTGCCAACACGATGCTGATGGCCGCCATCAACACCGCGGCGATCACGAACATCGCCCGCCAGCCGAAATGGTCGGCCACCACACTCGATACCGGCCGGGCCAGCAGAATGCCAAGCAGCAAACCGCCCATGATTCCACCCACCACCCGGCCACGGGTTTCTTCCGGCGCCAGGTGCGCAGCCAAGGGAATCAGGATCTGCACCGAGACGGAACTGAACCCCACCAGCAGCGAAATCAGCAAAAACACATTCGGCTGATCGGTGAACGCTGCACCCAGCAGGCTGGCAATGGCTACCAGCGTGGTGATGATCATCAACCGGCGGTTTTCCAGCAGATCCCCCAGCGGCACCAGGAAAAACAGCCCCAGCGCGTAGCCGATCTGGGTCAGCGATACGATCAGGCTGGCCATGGTGTTGGTCAGGCCGATGTCCGGCGCGATCAGGCCGATGATCGGCTGGGCGTAGTAAATGTTGGCAACGATCGCGCCACAGCAGAAGGCGAACAGCAGCACCATGCCTCGGGTCATTGTCGCGGTGCCGTGGGGCACCTGGGTCGCTGGGGTCATAACGAGTCTCGCTGTAGGGAATAGAATGCGCGCAGGCTAATGGGCAGGTAGAAACCGCGGAAGTGGGATTGGAATGATAGTAATCATTCCCTTGCGGAATGACTGGCAGAGCGATGTGTCGCCCGCCGGCGAGCCTTGCGTCAGAACGATGAAGGTGGATGATACATTCACTTACATCTTGTTCGATAGCGTGCTTATGTTCTTGCTCCCAGCCTCATCATCGGAGGGCCGTTCCATGAATGCGAAGTGTCGGCAGTTGCTTCATCGCGTTTCAGTCGTTGCCTTGATCAGTGTCTTCGGTGCTGGCCTGGCCCTGGCCGAAGAGGCGCCGGGCACGCGCATCGGCGTGCGTGGCGAGATCACCGGCGTCAATCAGGATGCGCTGCAAGTGCATGCGAACAGCGGTGAAAACGTGGTGATCCACCTGACCCCGGACACCAAGGTTCGCGCGGTGACCCTGGCTAACATCGAAGATGTCAAGCCCGGCAGCTACATCGGCAGCGCGGCCATTGCCCAGGATGACGGCACGCTGAAGGCCCTGGAAGTCCACGTTTTTCCGCCGGAACTGGCGGGCAGTGGCGATGGGCATCGGCCGTTTGACCTGGTCAAGGGCAGCAGCATGACCAACGGCAGCGTCGGCGACCTGGTGGTGAGCAATGGCCGGGTGCTGACCGTCAACTACAAGGGCGGCCAACAGAAAATCCTGGTGCCCGAGGACGTCCCCATCGTCAATCTGATGCCGGCCGATCGCAGCCTGTTGAAAGTGGGCGTGAAGATCGTGACGTTCGTGACCCAGACTGCTGACGGCACACTCACCGCGCAATCGATCTCGGCGGGCAAGGACGGTGTGACGCCGCCGATGTAGCCGGCCCGTCTCGACCGACCATCCGAAGAAAAACCCAGAGTACCCAGGCAGCTGGAATCTACAGGGGGGGGATCATGATGAAAATCGTATTTTCGCCGGCGTTAGTTCTAACTGCTGTGTTTCAGACGATTACTGACCGCTGTAGATCTGGTCGAAAACCCCACCGTCATTGAAGTGAGTCTTCTGCACCGTGCGCCAGTCACCGAAGGTCTTCTCGACCGACAGGAAGTCCACTTTCGGGAAGCGGTCGGTGTACTTGGCCAGCACGGCCGGGTCACGCGGACGCAGGTAGTTGGCAGCAGCGATTTCCTGACCTTGCGGCGACCACAGGTACTTCAGGTATTCCTCGGCGGCGGCGCGGGTGCCTTTTTTGTCGACGGTTTTGTCGACCACTGACACCGGCGGCTCAGCTTCGGCCGAAACGCTTGGGTAGATCACTTCGAATTGATCGCGACCGAACTCGCGAGCGATCATTTCCGCTTCGTTCTCGAAGGTCACCAGCACGTCGCCGATCTGGTTGGTCATGAACGTGGTGGTAGCGGCGCGGCCGCCGGTATCGAGCACCGGTGCTTGCTTGAACAATTTGCCGATGAATTCCTTGGCCTTGTTCTCGTCACCGCCGTTTTTGAGGACGTAGCCCCAGGCCGAGAGGTAGGTGTAACGACCGTTGCCGGAGGTTTTCGGGTTCGGCACGATGACCTGGACGCCGTCCTTGAGCAGGTCCGGCCAGTCTTTGAGGGCTTTCGGGTTGCCCTTGCGCACGATGAACACGGTGGCCGAGGTGAACGGCGCGCTGTTGTTCGGCAGGCGCGTGACCCAGTTGTCCGGCACCAGTTTGCCGTTGTCGGCCAGGGCATTGATGTCGGTGGCCATGTTCATGGTGATCACGTCAGCCGGCAGGCCGTCGATGACCGAGCGCGCCTGTTTGCTGGAGCCGCCGAAGGACATTTGCAAGGTGATGTTTTCGTTGTGTTCGGCTTGCCAATGCTTCTGGAACGCAGTGTTGTAGTCCTTGTAGAAATCGCGCATCACGTCGTAGGAAACGTTGAGCAGGGTCGGTGCGGCCTGAGCCATGCTGGTCAGGACCAGGCCGGCGGCGAGAAGTGAGGCGCCAAAGAGTTTTTTCACTGCGCAGTCCTTGTTCTATTTGAAATTGGGGGCATTTTGCCAGCGACTATAACTGGGCTCGCATAGTCGTTTAAAGATTAAAAAGCTCTTTGCTTATTCCAGTTTCTTGAACAGCGCATTGCCGCAACGGGAACAAAACGAGGCTTCCTGTTCGTGGCTGTTTTTCGCACACACCGGGCAGTCGTGCTGCAACTGGCCGCCGCGCATGGCGGTGGCCAGTTCGGCGGTGAAGATCCCGGTGGGCACGGCGATGATCGAGTAACCGGTGATCATCACCATCGACGAAATCACCTGGCCCAACACGGTCTTGGGCACGATGTCGCCATAACCGACGGTGGTCAGGGTGACGATCGCCCAATAGATGCCCTTGGGAATGCTGGTGAAGCCATGTTCCGGGCCTTCGACCACATACATCAGGGTGCCGAACACCGTCACCAGGGTGCAGACACTGAGCAGGAACACGAGGATCTTCTGCTTGCTGCCGCGCAGGGCATCGAGCAGGTAGTGGGCTTGCTTGAGGTAGGGACTGAGCTTGAGCACGCGGAAGATCCGCAGCATGCGGATCACCCGGATGATCAGCAGGTACTGCGCATCGCTGTAGTACAGCGCGAGGATGCCGGGCACGATGGCCAGCACGTCCACCAGCCCATAGAAGCTGAACGCGTAGCGCAGCGGCTTGGGCGAGCAGTACAGGCGCAGGATGTACTCGCCGAGGAAAATGATCGTGAAGCCCCACTCGATGTACGCCAGCACGCTGGCGTAGTTCTGGTGGACCTCATCGATGCTGTCCAGGATCACCACCACCAGGCTGGTGAAGATGATCAGCAGCAGACTGGTGTCGAAGCGTCGCCCGGCAACGGTGTCGGTCTGGAAAATAATCACGTACAGGCGATTACGCCACGTGTCGTTGCTGTTCATGCCCATCGCCTTGGCTACAAATCAGCGCAGCCTAGGTTGATTCTCCCCGGGAGCGCAAGGCGTACTGGCGACCGTTGCCTTGCCGAGCCTCTGCACAAGGCCGCGCACCAGCCAGCCGGCGAGGATGAATGGCGCGGTCATGGTGGGCAGGCCGATGGCGGCGAATACCGGTGTCAGCAGCAGCGCCAGGCCGATACCGAGCAGCGGCAACCACGGTTGGCGACGTTCGGCGCTGAACGCGAGGGCGGCAAGCACGGCGTTGTAACCCCCTAACCCGAGCAATGCGCTGTAGAAATCCTGGTGCAGCATGCTCCAGCCCATGCCGGCGGCAGACGCCAACAGTGCCCAGCAAAATGCGCGGCGATCGGCAATCAGCAAACCGGCGGCGATCATCGCACCGGCCAGCGGATGGCCGAGGAACATCACCTGGCCAATGCCTTTGAGCGGGGCGAGGAACATGTTCAGGGGGCTGACTTCGATCAAGTGCGGCTCGGTCGAGGGCGTGGCGAAGCACAGCAGCAACCAGCCCAGCCCGACGAAGGGCGCGGTGTAGGCCGGCAGATATTGGCTGACCCGCACGCGCTTGAGCCACTGCTGGGAGATCATCGCGCTCAGGCCACCGGCGGCCAGAATCAGTGGAGGCATCATCGCCGTCCAGGGGAAATACAGGCTCAGTAACAAACCGAGCAACACGCCGTTGTAGCTGAACAACCCGGCCTGGCGATCAGCCTTGGCATAGTTACGACGTTGTGCGGTGAGCAACCCGGCGACACCGCCGAGCAATGCGCCACCCAGCAGGGCGGGTGCGGTGAACAGAATTGCGGACAGGCACAGCAAGCCGCACAGCGGATTGCGCTGGAGGAAAATCTGGCTGAAGCCGTTGAGCAATGCTTCGGCCCAGTCGGGGCAGTGGGTGTTGAAATGGTGGGCAGGCATGGTAGGTCTGAAAGTCAGTGGGACCGGGTCGCCTGGTTCGCTGGCAAGCCAGCGCCTACAGAAATACGCTGTCCCTGTAGGCGCTGGCTTGCCAGCGAAGAGGCCGGTATGGGCGCTCTAGATCAACGTCTCGATACGCAAAGAGTTAGTCGACCCCGGCTGCCCAAAGGGCACACCGGCGGTGATCAATAACGTGTCGCCGCGCTGTGCCATGCCTTGGGCCTGGGCAATTTCCAGGGCCGTTGAGCAGACTTCATCGACCTGGCGCAAGCGATCGTTGACCACCGAGTGCACGCCCCACGCCACGCTCAGGCGACGAGCGGTTTGCAGGTTCGGCGTCAGGTTGAGGATGGGCACCGTCGGCCGCTCCCGCGCCGCACGCAGGGTCGATGCGCCGGACTCACTGTAATTGACCAGCACCGCCACCGGCAGCACATTGCTGATGCGGCGAATTGCACAGCTGATGGCGTCGGAAACAGTGGCCTCGGCTTTCGGTCGGCTGACGTCGAGCTGGGTCTGGTAATCAGGGCCGTTTTCCACTTGGCGGATGATTTTGCTCATCATCTGCACGGCTTCGAGCGGGTACTCGCCGGAGGCGGTTTCCGCCGACAGCATCACCGCGTCCGCACCTTCGGCCACGGCGTTGGCCACATCGGTGACCTCGGCGCGGGTAGGCGCCGGTGAGAAGCGCATCGACTCCAGCATCTGCGTGGCCACCACCACCGGTTTGCCGAGCTGGCGGCAGGTGCTGATGATGTTTTTCTGGATCTGCGGCACGCTTTCGGCCGGTACTTCCACGCCCAGGTCACCCCGGGCGACCATGATTGCGTCGCTCAGTTCGGCGATTTCGCGCAGTTGTTCGACGGCCGAAGGCTTCTCGATCTTGGCCATCAGGAACGCCTTGTCACCGATCAGGGTGCGGGCTTCGCGGATGTCATCGGGACGTTGCACGAACGACAGCGCCACCCAGTCCACGCCCAGCTCCAGGCCGAAGCTCAGGTCGCGGCGATCCTTGGCGGTCAGCGGGCTCAGGTCGAGCACCGCTTGCGGCACGTTCACACCTTTGCGGTCCGATAGCTCTCCGCCATTGAGCACGGTGGTGTCGATCGCATCCTCGTACTTCGTCACCACGCGCAGGCGCAGCTTGCCGTCGTCCAGTAGCAGGTCCATGCCCGGCTCCAGCGCGGCGATGATCTCCGGGTGTGGCAGGTTGACCCGGCGCTCATCGCCCGGCGTGGCATCGAGGTCCAGGCGCAACGCCTGACCGCGCACTAGATGCACCTTGCCTTCGGCGAACTTGCCGACCCGCAGTTTCGGACCTTGCAGGTCCATCAGGATGCCCAATGGATAGTTCAGTTGACGCTCGACTTCACGAATCCACTGGAAACGCATGGCGTGGTCGGCGTGATCGCCATGGCTGAAGTTCAGGCGAAAGATATTGACCCCGGCCTGCACCAGCTCACGGATGTCGTCGATGCCGTCGATGGCAGGACCGAGGGTGGCGAGGATTTTGACCTTTTTGTCAGGCGTCATGATGTTGGGCTCTCAAGGATCAGAATGGCGCGGAAGTCGTTGACGTTGGTGCGGGTCGGCTCGGTGACGATCAGGGCGTCCAGCGCCTCGAAATAGCCGTAGCCATTGTTGTTGTCCAACTCGTCGCTGGCGCTCAGGCCCAGGGCGGCGGCGCGGGCGTAGCTGTCCGGGGTCATGATCGCGCCGGCATTGTCTTCGGAGCCGTCGATGCCGTCGGTGTCACCGGCCAGCGCATAGACGCCGGGCAAGCCCTTGAGGCTGTCGGTCAGGCTCAGCAGGAACTCGGCATTGCGCCCGCCACGGCCATTGCCGCGCACGGTGACGGTGGTTTCGCCACCGGAGAGAATCACGCAGGGCGCCGCCAATGGCTGGCCGTGCAGCACGATCTGCCGGGCGATGCCAGCGTGGACTTTCGCCACGTCGCGGGATTCGCCTTCCAGGTCACCGAGGATCAGCGGGCTGAACCCGGCCTGACGGCACTTCACTGCGGCCGCTTCAAGGGATTGCTGCGGGCGGGCGATCAGTTGGAAATGGCTGCGGGCCAGGCTCGGATCGCCGGGTTTGACGGTTTCCGATTCGGGGCTTTGCAGCCAGTTGCGCACCGAGACTGGAACCTCGATGGCGTAGCGCTTGAGGATCGCCAGGGCTTCGGCCGAGGTGCTCGGGTCGGCGACGGTCGGGCCGGAGGCGATCACTGTGGCGAGGTCGCCCGGTACATCGGAAATCGCGTAGGTGTAAACGGTGGCGGGCCAGCAGGCTTTGCCCAGGCGGCCGCCCTTGATCGCCGAGAGGTGCTTGCGCACGCAGTTCATCTCGCCGATGGTCGCGCCGGACTTGAGCAGGGCTTTGTTGATTGCCTGCTTGTCGGCCAGGGTGATGCCGTCGGCCGGCAGTGCCAGCAGGGCAGAACCGCCACCGGAGAGTAGGAAGATCACCCGGTCGTCTTCGCTGAGGTTGCTGACCAGTTCCAGTACACGCTTGGCCACGGCCAGGCCGGCGGCGTCCGGTACCGGGTGCGCGGCTTCGACCACTTCGATTTTTTCGCAAGGCGCACCGTGGCCGTAACGGGTGACCACCAGGCCAGACACTTCACCTTGCCAGCAACGCTCGACGACCTGGGCCATGGCGGCGGCGGCCTTGCCGGCACCGATGACGATCACGCGACCGCTGCGGTCGGCAGGCAAATGAGCTTGGAGGACGTGTTGCGGATGCGCCGCGTCGATGGCTGTGGCAAACAGCTCGCGCAGCAATTGTTGCGGATCGACCGACATGGCGGGCTCCCGGAATTCTTGTTATTGGGATTGACGTTGGAGCGGTGGTGCGTGGATCGCTGGCAAGCCAGCTCCTACAGGGTGGGGGCAGCATCTGTAGGAGCTGGCTTGCCAGCGATCCAGACGCCTCGGTGCTTTTGTCACACCGAGGCGATTTTGTCGCGAGCAAGCTTGCTCCTACTTGCGTATCGAGAAGTTCGCCATGTGTTCCAGGCCCTTGATCAGCGCCGAGTGGTCCCAGTTGCTACCACCGATGGCCGCGCAGGTGCTGAACACTTGCTGGGTGTTGGCGGTGTTCGGCAGGTTGATGTTCAGCTCCTTGGCGCCTTGCAGGGCCAGGTTCAGGTCCTTCTGGTGCAGGCTGATGCGGAAACCTGGGTCGAAGGTGCCCTTGATCATGCGCTCGCCGTGCACTTCGAGGATCTTCGAGGAGGCGAAACCGCCCATCAGCGCTTCACGCACCTTGGCCGGATCGGCGCCGTTTTTCGAGGCGAACAGCAGGGCTTCGGCCACGGCCTGGATGTTCAGGGCGACGATGATCTGGTTGGCGACCTTGGCGGTTTGACCGTCGCCGTTGCCACCGACCAGGGTGATGTTCTTGCCCATGGCCTGGAACAGCGGCAGGGCGCGTTCGAAGGCATCGGCATCGCCACCGACCATGATGCTCAGGGTCGCCGCCTTGGCGCCGACTTCACCGCCGGACACTGGCGCGTCGAGGTACTGCGCGCCTTTCTCGTTGATCCTGGCGGCGAACGCCTTGGTAGCGGTTGGCGAGATCGAGCTCATGTCGATCACGACTTTGCCTTTGCTCACACCGGCTGCAATGCCGTCGGCGCGGAACAGCACGTCTTCAACCTGTGGGGTATCCGGCACCATGACGATGATGAATTCGGCTTCCTGTGCCACTTCGCGCGGGTTCGCCAGTGCGACGGCGCCGGCGGCGACCAGGTCAGCAGGGGCGGCGTCGTGGTGCGCCGACAGGAACAGGCTGTGACCGGCTTTCTGCAGGTTCGCCGCCATTGGGTGGCCCATGATGCCGGTGCCGATAAATCCGATTTTAGCCATGAGAAAATCCTCTTTTTATTTGTTTTTGTAGGAGCCGGCTTGCCGGCGATGGCATCACTGCGGTGTGCATGACAGACCGTGTTGCCTGGATCGCCAGCAAGCCGGCTCCTACAAGGGATTGCGTTCAGATTGCGTTATGGGTTTTCAGCCAGCCCAGGCCTGCTTCGGTGGTGGTCAGCGGCTTGTATTCGCAACCGACCCAGCCCTGGTAACCGATGCGGTCCAGGTGTTCAAACAGGAAGCGGTAGTTGATTTCACCGGTGCCTGGTTCATTGCGCCCCGGGTTATCCGCCAGCTGCACGTGGTTAATCTCGCCAAGATGCGATTGCAGGGTGCGGGCCAGATCGCCTTCCATGATTTGCATGTGATAGATGTCGTATTGCAGGAACAAGTTGGCGCTGCCGACTTGTTCGCGAATCGACAGGGCTTGCGCCGTGTTGTTCAGGTAGAAGCCTGGAATGTCGCGGGTGTTGATCGCTTCCATCACCAGTTTGATACCCGCCGCTTGCAGCTTGTCAGCCGCGTACTTGAGGTTGGCCACGAAGGTTTTTTCCACGGTGGCGTCGTCAAGACCCTGCGGACGAATACCGGCCAGACAGTTGACCTGAGTGTTGCCCAGTACTTGCGCGTAGGCGATGGCCAGGTCGACACCGGCGCGGAACTCTTCAACACGATCCGGCAGGCACGCGATACCGCGCTCGCCCTTGGCCCAGTCACCGGCCGGCAGGTTGAACAGCACTTGGGTCAGACCGTTGGCGTCGAGCGTGGCCTTGATTTCGGCGGAGCTGAAGTCGTACGGGAACAGGTATTCGACACCACTGAAGCCGGCCTTGGCGGCCGCTTCGAAACGGGCAAGAAAGTCCTGTTCGGTGAACAGCATGGACAGGTTGGCTGCGAAACGCGGCATGGTGGTCTCCCGTAAATCTGTGATGGCCCCTTGTAGGAGCCGGCTTGCTGGCGATGGCGTTATGTCAGTCACATCCCTGTCGATTGATACACCGCTATCGCCAGCAAGCCGGCTCCTACAGGAGGAGCGAGCAGCTAGTTAATCGAGCAACGAAATGGCAGTCGGTGCGTCGTTGCCGACCAGCGCCAGGTCTTCGAATTCGTTGACGGCGTTGATCTCGGTGCCCATGGAAATGTTGGTCACGCGCTCCAGGATAATCTCGACGATCACCGGAACCTTGAACTCTTCGATCAGTTCCTGGGCCTTGCGCAGGGCAGGCTGGATCTGAGCCGGTTCGAACACACGCAGCGCTTTACAGCCGAGGCCTTCAGCCACCGCGACGTGGTCGACACCGTAACCGTTGAGTTCCGGCGCGTTCAGGTTATCGAAGGACAGCTGTACGCAGTAGTCCATGTCGAACCCGCGCTGTGCCTGACGGATCAGGCCCAGGTACGAGTTGTTCACGACAACATGAATGTACGGCAGCTTGAACTGCGCGCCCACTGCCAATTCCTCGATCATGAACTGGAAGTCATAGTCACCCGACAGGGCCACGACTTTACGGCTCGGATCTGCCTTGACCACGCCCAGTGCTGCCGGAATGGTCCAGCCCAACGGGCCGGCCTGGCCGCAGTTGATCCAGTGACGTGGCTTGTAGACGTGCAGGAACTGCGCGCCGGCAATCTGCGACAGACCGATGGTGCTGACGTAGCAGGTGTCTTTGCCGAACACCTGGTTCATTTCTTCGTAAACGCGTTGCGGTTTGACCGGTACGTTGTCGAAGTGAGTCTTGCGCTGCAGGCTGGCTTTGCGCTGCTGGCAGTCTTGCAGCCAGGCGCTGCGGTTCTTCAGCTTGCCGGCGGCTTGCCATTCGCGAGCGACTTCGATGAACACGGTCAGTGCGGCAGCGGCATCGGACACGATGCCCAGGTCCGGGGTGAACACGCGGCCGATCTGAGTGCCTTCGATGTCGACGTGAATGAACTTGCGGCCTTCGGTGTACACATCGACCGAACCGGTGTGGCGGTTGGCCCAACGGTTACCGATGCCCAGTACCACGTCGGACTTGAGCATGGTCGCGTTGCCGTAGCGGTGCGAGGTCTGCAAGCCAACCATGCCCACCATCAACGGGTGATCGTCCGGGATGGTGCCCCAGCCCATCAGGGTCGGGATAACCGGAATACCGGTCAGCTCGGCGAACTCGACCAACAGATCGCTGGCGTCGGCGTTGATGATGCCACCACCGGCTACCAGCAATGGACGCTCGGCCTGGTCCAGCAAGGCCAAGGCCTTCTCGACTTGCACACGGCTAGCAGTTGGCTTGGCCAGCGGCAGTGGCTGGTAAGCGTCGATGTCGAATTCGATTTCAGCCATCTGCACGTCGAACGGCAGGTCGATCAGCACCGGGCCTGGACGGCCGGAGCGCATTTCAAAGAATGCTTTCTGGAACGCGTAAGGCACTTGGCCCGGTTCCAGAACGGTGGTTGCCCACTTGGTCACTGGCTTGACGATGCTGGTGATATCGACAGCCTGGAAGTCTTCCTTGTGCATACGGGCGCGGGGTGCTTGCCCTGTAATGCAGAGGATTGGAATCGAGTCGGCCGAGGCGCTGTAGAGCCCGGTGACCATGTCGGTGCCGGCCGGGCCGGACGTCCCGATGCACACGCCGATGTTGCCGGCCTTGGTGCGGGTGTAGCCCTCGGCCATGTGCGAGGCGCCTTCAACGTGGCGAGCAAGGACATGATCGATGCCGCCGACTTTCTGCAGGGCGTTGTACAGCGGGTTGATGGCGGCACCCGGGATGCCAAAAGCGGTATCGACCCCTTCACGGCGCATCACCAGAACGGCGGCTTCGATTGCTCTCATTTTGCTCATGGTTTTGTGCCTCTTTACGTTTTGTAATTGTATACAAGTGGCTTTGCGCAGAGTGTATTCACGGCGGACGGCGCAGGTCAATCCATTTTCTCAAGCGCTTGTTTCATTCGTCGGAAGCCCGATCTGCTGTGGCTTTTCGTCGCATGTGGCGCTTTTCGAGAATTATTGTATACAAATAAATAATTCATTGTGTTCTATTTGTTGCATCGGGCTGCGGCACAAACGCGCAGCCCCACGACTTTCCGAAAAACAAAATGAGGACGGCACCATGAGCGCTTTAACCTTGAAAGTCGCAGTCAACCTGGTCAACGAGGCCATTACCGCCGGGCGGGCAATTTCCGCGGCGCCCTTGACCATCGCAGTTCTGGATGCCGGCGGGCACCTGATCACCCTGCAACGCGAAGACGGCGCCAGCCTGCTGCGCCCGCACGTCGCCATCGGCAAGGCCTGGGGCGCCATCGCACTGGGCAAGGGCTCACGCCTGCTGGCGCTGGACGCCCAGCAACGCCCGGCGTTCATCGCCGCACTCAACAGCCTGGGGCAGGGCAGCGTCGTGCCGGCACCGGGTGGTGTGCTGGTGCGCGACAAGGCCGGGATTGTGCTGGGGGCGGTGGGGATCAGCGGCGATCTGTCGGATGTCGACGAGCAGTGCGCGATCAATGCCATCGAGGCGTTGGGGTTGGTGGCGGATGCGGGGGCGACGGCTTGATCTTTAGCGTCTGATCTATTGCCATCGCGAACAGTCTCGCTCCTACAAGGTTTATAGTTGGACACAAAATTGTCTGATCACCACAACCCCTTGTAGGAGTGAGCCTGCTCGCGATAGCTATCTACCAGACACATCCAGCCAACACTTTCCCCATTCCATTTGAATCCACAAAGCTAGCCTTCTGATGAACGGATCATGGGAGGCAAAGGAATGCCGGATTCACCTGCTGCACACCGATTGCGAATGGGGCGTTATGCCGAAGCCAATCGAATTTATCTTTTAACCACCAACACTTTTCGTCGGAAGCCAGTGTTCAAGGACTTTGCCGTGGGCCGGCTGGTCGTCAATCAATTTCGAAATGCACAGAATCAAGGCTTTGCGAACTCGTTGGCCTGGGTGGTCATGCCTGATCATTTTCATTGGTTGATTGAGTTGCAGAAGGGGTCTTTGAGTGAGCTGATGCAGAAAACCAAGTCGATGAGTACTAAAGCCGTGAAGCAGTCTACCGGTCGAACCACCGGTCTCTGGCAGAGAGGATTTCATGATCGGGCATTGCGGCGGGAAGAGGATTTGGTGAAATTGGCTCGATATGTAGTAGCCAACCCGTTGCGGGCTGGGCTGGTGGAAAAGCTTGGCGACTATCCGTTGTGGGATGCCGTCTGGGTTTGAGCTGAAATCGAGTTGCCTTCATCGCGAGCAGGCTCACTCCTACAGGGAATTTCATTCCAAATGTAGGATTGAGCCTGCTCGCGATTGGTAGCGCCGCTGTCCATCAACCCGCCTCACACCCCTTGAGCACCAACCGGATGATCGTCTGCGCCGCCGCTTCATAATCCTCTTCATCCAGCCGGGCCTTGCCGGTGATGGCGGTGATCTGCCAGTCGAAGTCGGCGTAGGTCTGGGTCGCGGCCCAGATGCTGAACATCAGGTGGTTAGGGTCGATCGGGGCGATTTGACCGCGGTCGATCCAGGTCTGGATGCACTCGATGTTGTGCTTGGCCTGGCTGTTGAGCTGATCGACCAGGTCGGTGCTCAGGTGCGGCGCGCCGTGCATGATTTCGCTGGCGAACACCTTGGACGCGAAGGGCAGGTCGCGCGAGATGCGGATTTTCGAGCGGATGTAGCCGCTGAGCACATCACCAGGCTCGCCCTCCGGATTGAACGGTGTCGACGCCTGCAGGATCGGCTCGATGATGCTTTCCAGGACCTCGCGGTAGAGGTTTTCCTTGGACTTGAAGTAGTAATAGACGTTGGGCTTGGGCAATCCCGCCTTGGCGGCGATGTCGCTGGTTTTGGTCGCAGCGAAGCCTTTGTCGGCGAATTCCTCACTGGCGGCACGCAGGATCAGTTGTTTGTTGCGCTCGCGGATAGTGCTCATAACCCGGGTGATTCCTTGCCTGTTCTGGCGGTTGCGCATGGTATCACCGGCCTCGCGCGGCGCTCAAGAATGCACCGCAGGCCGTGATGCCGCGCTATGCTGCTGCGCATTCATTGCACAAGGAAACCCGATTCATGGCAGGAAGCAGTTTGCTGGTGTTGATCGACGACATTGCCGCCGTCCTGGACGACGTGTCCTTGATGACCAAGATGGCCGCCAAGAAAACCGCCGGCGTGCTCGGCGATGACCTGGCACTCAACGCCCAGCAGGTCAGCGGCGTGCGCGCCGAGCGGGAAATCCCGGTGGTATGGGCGGTCGCCAAGGGTTCGTTCATCAATAAACTGATCCTGGTGCCGTCGGCGCTGGCCATCAGTGCATTCATCCCGTGGCTGGTCACGCCGTTGTTGATGGTCGGCGGCGCCTACCTGTGCTTCGAAGGTTTTGAAAAACTCGCCCACGCGTGGCTGCACAGCAAGGCCGAAGACGCGGCGGATCATGCGCAGTGGGTCGAAGCGGTGGCTGATCCGGTCACTGACCTGGTCGCGTTCGAGAAGGACAAGATCAAAGGCGCGATCCGCACCGACTTTATCCTCTCGGCAGAAATCATTGCCATCACCCTCGGCACCGTGGCCGGTGCGCCTTTGACCCAGCAGATCATCGTGTTGTCGGGCATTGCCATTGTCATGACCGTCGGCGTCTACGGTCTGGTGGCAGGCATCGTCAAGCTCGACGACCTCGGCCTGTGGTTGACCCAAAAACCGGGGCAGATGGCGAAAAGCATCGGCAACGTGATTCTGCGAGCGGCACCGTACATGATGAAAAGCCTGTCGGTGATCGGCACGGCGGCGATGTTCCTGGTCGGCGGCGGCATTCTTACGCACGGTGTGCCGGTGGTGCATCACTGGATCGAAAGTGTCGGCGCGGCGGCAGGCAGTGGCGGATTTATCGTGCCGGTGCTGCTCAATGGTGTGGCGGGGATTGTGGCGGGGGCGGTGGTGCTGGTGGGGGTTATGGCTGTCAGCAAAATCTGGAAAGCCATTAAGGGCTGAAGCCAGCACATTACTAATGTAGGAGTGAGCCTGCTCGCGATAACGTCGCGTCAGTCAACATCAAAGTTGACGGATACGCCGCGATCGCGAGCAGGCTCACTCCTACCTGTTTTTTGCGTGGCCGAAATTACTCGGCGATCTGCAACTTGCGCGCCTCGGTGTACACGTAGCGCACTTTCTCGTACTCGAACGGCGAGTTCATCTGGCCATAGCGGAAACTGGTCTGGTTGCGCTTGTCGATGCCGCGCAGGATCCAGATTTCCGGATGGTTGGAGCTGACTTCGGCCACGTTGAGGAAGTTGATCGCATTCTCGGCCGTGAAGTCCACCGCCAGGCCACCGGTGTCACGCAGGTTCGACGGACCAAGGATCGGCAAGACGAAGTAAGCGCCGCCCGGTACGCCGTAGAAGCCCAGGGTCTGGCCGAAGTCTTCGCTCTGGCGCGGCAGGCCCATGGCCGTGGCAGGGTCCCACAGGCCGGCGATGCCGATGGTGGTGTTGAGCAACAGGCGCCCGGTGGTTTCAAGCGAACGCTGGCCCTTGAGCTGCAGCAGGCTGTTCAACAGGTTCGGCACATCGCCCAGGTTATTGAAAAAGTTGCTGACGCCGGTGCGCAGGAAGCTCGGGGTGACATAGCGGTAACCGTTGACTACCGGCAGGAACACCCATTGGTCGAAGCGGTAGTTGAAGTGATAGACGCGCCGGTTCCACTCTTCCAGCGGGTCGTAGACGGCCAGTGCGCTGAGCGTCGAGCGCTCGAACTCACGCTGGTCCAGGCCTGGGTTGAACGTGAGTTTGCTCAGCGGTTCCTTGAAGCCGTCACTGTCGACGACCACGGGGGCATTGGCCTTGCTGTTGTCGGCATTGGCGACGCCTGCACAGAGTAACGCTGCGAAAAGCAGGAGATATTTAGCCACGGAAGAACTCCAGCATGGCGTCGCTGTTGACGCGGTAGTTGATGTTGCCGCAATGACCGCCGTACGGGTAAACGGTCAGGCGATTGCCGAAAGTCTTGCGCAGG
Source organism: Pseudomonas sp. NFX15 (assembly GCF_049132105.1). Taxonomy (NCBI): domain Bacteria; kingdom Pseudomonadati; phylum Pseudomonadota; class Gammaproteobacteria; order Pseudomonadales; family Pseudomonadaceae; genus Pseudomonas; species Pseudomonas sp. NFX15. The sequence continues at coordinate 65,673 of NZ_JAFMPV010000024.1, read as the reverse complement.
AAACCCAGGTCACCCGGGCCGAGGATCACGTCGTCGGCGTTGTGCATGACGGCGATTTTCGGGCTGTCGTGCAGGTAGTCCTTCAGGGCATACAGGCTCACCTGATCAATCAGTTGCAGCAGGCTGCCACCGTCGGTACGAGCGCGCCACATCGGGATCACCTGATCGGTGATGTAGCAGTCGAAGTCGCATTGCAGCGCACGCTTGAGGAATGGCGTGAGGCTGGTGCCCTCGGTGATCGGGAATTTTGGCGGGGTGATCAGGCCGCGACGGTTGATCAGGTCCGAGGTGAAGGCAATGTCGGCCGCCGAGAAGCGGAACGAGGTGCCGATCAGCATCGCCATCTGTTCGTTGGTCAGGTGCTGCTTGGACTGCTGGAAGTCGTAGAGCAGGGCGTCGTTGAGGTCGATGTAGCCCTTTTGCTGGAAGTAGCGGGTCAGCTTGTTCAGGACCAGTTCATAGAACGTGGTGCTGTTGTTGATGCCCTTGACCTCGGTCTGTACCAGCTTGTCGAGGTTGGTGATCGAGGTGTAGAGGTTGACCGGCGGGTTGAGCAGCAGGACTTTCTTGAAGTTGAAGCTGCGGCGGGTTTCGTCCAGGTGCGCGACAAAAGCGGCATCCAGGGCGCCCAGGCTGTAGCCGGTCAGGTAGTAATCGGTGACCGGTACTTTCGGGTTTTGTGCGCGCACGGCTTGCATCACCCGGTACAGGTCTTCGGCGTCTTCCTTGGACACGCCCGGTGTGGCAAAGCGTGAAGCGGCGCTGATGAAGTCATAGCTGGTGGGCGAGGACAACTGCACCACGTGGTAGCCGGCCTTGTAGTAGAGCTTCTTCAGGTATTCGTTGAGGCTGCTGTCATAGCGTGCGCCGGTGCCGGCAATCAGGAAAATCAGCGGCGCGGCGTGATCCTGGGTGGCGATGCGGTAGTCGAGTTTTTTGACCGCCCAGAAGTTGTCCGGCAATTGGAACGCCCGCTCCGGACGCAAGGTGACGCTGCGTATCGACTGATCGATGTCATCGTCCTTGGGCAGTTCCGGACGCAGGTCCGGAGGCGTGGTAGCGATGGTCGCCTCGAACGGGTTGGTCAGGGGGTAGCCATAACTGGCGGCGTCGATGTCGACCGCCAGTGCGGACGCACTCAATATAAGGCCGCCAAACAGGGCGGCGAAGCGCAAGGAACGGAACATGACTAAATCCCTTAGAAGAAGGTGCCGAATGAAATTCGCAGGCTATGACCATCGGATCTGCGCCAAAGTGCCAGCCATCGGCACCAAACAGGCTTTATTTCGAAGTAATAGTAGCTGGACGATACACTTTGCAGCGATTGAATGACCAGTTAACAGTTGTTATAGCTTGCCAAACGCATAAGGGCGATTAAGCTGGCCGCCGTTTTTCGCCCATTGGAGTGCTTCATGTCTCGCCGTTTGCCCGTGATACTGCTGCTCGTTTTGTTGCCTGTCTGGCTGGCTGCCAGCTATGGCGCGCGTTACGGCTTTATGGAAGATGCGCAGTGGGTCGGCATTTGTGCGCAAGAGGCGAGTCGCTGGGAATGCCAGGTGCGTTCGAACCTGGGCTTGATGATTCATTTCGCGGTGTTGGGCTGGGCTGCGTTGGCGGCAGCGATCACAGGCTTCGTGGTGCCGGGACGGGCAGGGTGGTGGCTGGCGGTGTTGGCGTTGGTGCTCGGGTTTCCGGCGTTGGCGTTGTACAACACGACGCTGGCGGTGTTTGCGGTGGTAATTGCCGGGTTGCGGTTGGTCAGGGCTTCTCGCAGCGCCTGATAGTCCGCCTTCGCGAGCAGGCTCGCTCCTACAAAAACACTCAAACCTGTAGGAGCGGGCTTGCCCGCGAAGTAGTCGGTCAGATCAATGAAAAATCAGGCTGTGCGAACCCGCAAGCATCGCCACAACCCCACCACCATCAAACCGCTCGCCAGCGCCCAGCCCCAGGCCTGCTGGTTCTGCAAGCCTTCACGGAACAATTGCGGCGCAATGCCCGCGCCGATAATGAAGGTCAGCAGGGCAATCTCGCGGCGCGGCACGCTCACCGGGCGGCACAGGTAAACCAGCGCCGGCACGATGAACGCCACACTCGGGAAGCTGCGATAGCGTGGGTCGAACACCAGTTCCAGCATCATCACGGCCGCCGCGAAACCAGCGGCTGCAACCAGCCAACCTGCACGACGTTCCAACGATTCGAACGCTCGCCCGCGCCATCCGTTCCGAGCGCTCAGCGTCAGCGCCGCATGAGCCAGCACCAGCAGATTCAGCACGGTCAGCAACCCGACCCACAGCCATTCGCCGTTGAAGCGGGTGGTGACCCGTGCCAGGTCGCCCCAGGCGCTAATCGAACACGCCGCCAGCGCACCGAGCAACGGCAGCAGCAGCGCCGAACGTGTGGTACGGACCCGGCCACCGAGCAGCAAGGTGCCGAGGAATATCAATCCGCCCACCGCCAGCCATTGCGACCAGTACGGTACGTTGGTCACAGGCCCGGCCAGCACGCCCTTGTCCTGGCGATCGGCGTCGAACAGCCCCCAGTAACCACCGACTGCGCCTTCACTGGCGCGCTTCCATGGCTGGTCGAAGGCTTCGATCAGGTTGTAATGCCAGCCCTGTTGTTCCGCCATCGCGACAAAACCGCGAATGAACTTGGCTTCGTTGACCCGGCTCGGCAGGGCGGTTTCGCGCTGGCGACCCTCACTGGGCCAGCCGGTCTCGCCGATCAGCACATCCTTGGGCGCGAACTTGTTGCCGAACACCTGGCGTACCTCGGCCACATGTTGCAGGGCAGCGTCGATGTTCGACGGATCATCTTCCCAGTACGGCAATAAATGGATGGTCAGGAAGTCCACGGCGGGGGCGATTTCCGGGTGCTTGAGCCAGAACTCCCAGACGTCGGCGTAAGTGACAGGCTGCTTGACCTGGCTCTTGACCTTGTTGATCAGCCTGGCCAATTGCGCGCCGGTCACTTCCTTGCGCAGCAGGGTTTCATTGCCGACGATCACCGCGCTCACCACGTCCGGGTTGGCGTTGGCCGAGGCAATCAACAGATCGACTTCTTTTTCCGTGTCCACCGGGTTGCTGTTGACCCAGGCGCCGATCATCAATTTCAAACCGTGCTTGCGCGCCAGATCCGGCAGGGCTTCGAGGCCGGTCATGGAGTAGGTGCGGATGCATTCGAAGCGGGTCGCCAGCAACGCGAGGTCGGCGTCCATGCGCTCGGGGCGCAGCTTGAAGGGTTGGTCGAAGGGCGACTGGTCCTTGTCGAACGGCGTGTAGGAGGCGCATTGCAGCTTGTGCATTGCGCTGGCCACGTCCGGCAGAATTACCGGTTTGCCGAGGCCGTACCAGAAGCCGCCGAGGGCAAACAGGCCGAGCAGGCAAGCGAATAAATAAGCAGCAAAGGGGAAGCGGGATGTCGCGGACATGGTCAGGCCGTGTGGGAGCAAAGCGGCGCATGTTACCTGCATTTTTCGCGTGCTTGGTGGCCTGCATGATTTTGACATGCAAAGTTCGGGCGGATTGCCCGGCGAGCAGGGTGGACTCGAGATTAATGGCCTTCTGATGTCGTTTCTCGATGGGTTGGGGTCGCTGGCAGAGCAGGTCGCCGCGGGCGTCAGGTTGATGATCGAAGTGTCAGTACTCCGCTGATGATTGAACGCGTTTGCTGTGGGGCGTGATGGGGGCGCTGTGCACCAGAACAATACGTAGAAGCGGCTCGGCACCCGCCGGGCGCAGCACTTTCGGGGAAGTAACGATGAAGATGCGACGACTTTTAGGCGCAGGTGCCGCTCTGGTGCTTGCGATGGGCTCCACACTGGCCAGCGCTGAAACCAAGACCTTGAGCATCGGTTACGTTGACGGCTGGTCCGACAGCGTCGCGACCACCCACGTGGCGGCCGAAGTGATCAAGCAGAAGCTGGGCTATGACGTGAAGCTGCAGGCGGTCGCCACCGGGATCATGTGGCAGGGTGTGGCCACGGGCAAACTCGACGCGATGCTGTCGGCCTGGCTGCCAGTGACCCACGGTGAATACTGGGCCAAGAACAAGGACCAGGTGGTCGACTACGGCCCCAACTTCAAGGACGCGAAAATTGGCTTGATCGTGCCGGAGTACGTCAAGGCCAAGTCGATTGAAGACCTGAAAACCGACGACAGCTTCAAGAAACGTATCGTCGGCATCGACGCCGGTTCAGGTGTGATGCTCAAGACCGACCAGGCGATCAAGGATTACGACCTCACCGGCTATCAACTCAAGGCCAGTTCCGGCGCCGGCATGATTGCCGAGCTGACCCGCGCCGAGAAGAAAAACGAATCCATCGCGGTGACCGGCTGGGTGCCGCACTGGATGTTCGCCAAGTGGAAACTGCGTTTCCTCGACGATCCAAAAGGCGTGTACGGCGCGGCTGAAACCGTGAACAGCATCGGCAGCAAAGAACTGGAAACCAAGGCGCCGGAAGTGGCCAAGTTCCTGAAAAACTTCCAGTGGGCGTCCAAAGACGAAATTGGCCAGGTCATGCTGGCAATCCAGGATGGCGCCAAGCCTGAAGCGGCGGCCAAGGATTGGGTTGCCAAACACCCGGAGCGTGTAGCTGACTGGATCAAATAAATAACGATCGTCTCGCTTCACCAGTAGGAGCGAGCCTGCTCGCGAAAGCGGTCTACCCGTTGACGTAATTGTCGCTGGCACACCCCTTCGCGAGCAGGCTCGCTCCTACAGTTGTTTAAGGCATGCTGGAAATTGGCGATTCTGTCATGTCGTTCTACTACTAAGGTCGTCTGGAACCTGGCTCGCAGCCGCATACAGTGGATATCGTTCCAACAATAATCTGTGCTGCGAGGATAAAAACAATGAACGACAGCATTTACCTCTCGATTCAAAATAGCCCGCGCTTCAAGGAGCTGGTTAGCAAGAGGGAACGATTCGCCTGGATTCTTTCGGCGATCATGCTTGGGCTTTACTCCGCTTTCATCCTTTTAATTGCCTACGGGCCGCAAGTGCTGGGGGCGAAAATCAGTCCCGAGTCTTCGATTACCTGGGGCATACCGATTGGCGTCGGGCTGATTATTTCAGCCTTCGTCCTCACCGCTATCTATGTACGTCGTGCCAATGGCGAGTTTGACGACCTGAACAATGCGATTCTCAAGGAGGCTCAGCAATGATCCGGCGTCTACTGGCTCTACTGGGCATTGCAGCCTTTGCTCCCGCCGTCTGGGCGGCCGACGCCCTGACCGGCGAAGTTCACAAACAACCGCTCAACGTTTCTGCGATCGTGATGTTTGTCGTGTTCGTCGGTGCAACCCTATGCATCACGTACTGGGCGTCCAAGCGCAACAAGTCGGCCGCCGATTACTACGCGGCGGGCGGCAAGATCACCGGTTTCCAGAACGGCCTGGCCATTGCCGGTGACTACATGTCGGCGGCGTCTTTCCTGGGGATTTCCGCGCTGGTGTTCGCATCTGGCTACGACGGGTTGATCTACTCGATCGGCTTCCTGGTGGGCTGGCCGATCATCCTGTTCCTGATCGCCGAACGCCTGCGTAACCTGGGCAAGTACACCTTTGCCGACGTGGCGTCCTATCGCCTGGGGCAAACCCAGATCCGCACGCTGTCCGCCTGCGGCTCGCTGGTGGTGGTGGCGTTCTACCTGATCGCCCAGATGGTGGGTGCCGGCAAGCTTATCCAGCTGCTGTTCGGTCTCGACTACTACGTGGCGGTGATCCTCGTTGGCATCCTGATGTGCCTGTACGTGTTGTTCGGCGGCATGCTGGCGACCACCTGGGTACAAATCATCAAGGCTGTCCTGCTGCTGTCTGGCGCATCGTTCATGGCGCTGATGGTGATGAAGCACGTCAACTTCGACTTCAACATGCTGTTTTCCGAGGCGATCAAGGTTCACCCTAAAGGTGAAGCGATCATGAGCCCGGGCGGCCTGGTGAAAGACCCGGTCTCGGCGTTCTCCCTCGGCCTGGCGCTGATGTTCGGTACCGCCGGCCTGCCACACATCCTGATGCGCTTCTTCACCGTGAGTGACGCAAAGGAAGCGCGCAAGAGCGTGCTGTACGCCACCGGTTTCATTGGCTACTTCTACATCCTGACTTTCATCATCGGCTTCGGCGCGATCCTGCTGGTCAGCACCAACCCTGCGTTTAAGGATGCGGCGGGTGCATTGCTTGGCGGTAACAACATGGCCGCGGTGCACCTGGCCAATGCGGTCGGTGGCAGCATCTTCCTTGGCTTCATCTCGGCGGTGGCGTTCGCGACCATCCTGGCGGTAGTTGCTGGCCTGACCCTGGCCGGTGCTTCGGCGGTGTCTCACGACCTGTACGCCAGCGTGATCAAGAAGGGCAAGGCCAACGAGAAGGATGAGATTCGTATTTCGAAGATCACCACTGTCGCTCTGGGTGTGTTGGCCATCGTTCTGGGCATTCTGTTCGAAAGCCAGAACATCGCCTTCATGGTGGGCTTGGCGTTCTCCATCGCGGCGAGCTGCAACTTCCCGGTGCTGCTGCTTTCCATGTACTGGAAAAAGCTGACCACCCGCGGTGCGATGATCGGCGGCTGGATGGGCCTGATCAGTGCGGTAGGCCTGATGATCCTTGGCCCAACCATCTGGGTGCAGATCATGCATCACGAGAAGGCTGTCTTCCCGTATGAATACCCGGCGCTGTTCTCGATGATCATTGCCTTTGTCGGCATCTGGTTCTTCTCGGTGACCGACAAGTCGACAGCGGCAGATAACGAACGCGCGCTGTTCTTCCCGCAGTTCGTTCGTTCGCAAACAGGCTTGGGGGCGAGTGGGGCGGTTTCGCACTAAGGCCACTGGGCTTTATATATAAGTTGTAGTGATACCAAATGCCCCGGTCGAGAGATCGGGGCATTTTTATTGGGCGTTAACCGAACGCAATTGCAAGTTGTGCCCAATCCTGTCGGAGCGAGCTTGCTCCGAAAAACGAATGAGCGCCACGTTTAGCCAGATGCCACGCGTCATCGTTGACGTCCATCGCTGGCAAGCCAGCTTCTACAATGGTTGTGCGCAAACAAAAACGGCCTCTATTCAATAGAGGCCGTTCTCGGTGCAACTCAAGACGTTATCGCAAGACACGTCTTACTTGCGGTCTTCCAACTTGGTGATGTCACGCGACTCGTAGCCGGTGTACAGCTGGCGTGGACGGCCAATCTTGTACGGGCTGGAGAGCATTTCTTTCCAGTGGGAGATCCAGCCAACGGTCCGCGCCAGGGCGAAGATCACGGTGAACATGCTGGTTGGAATGCCGATCGCCTTGAGGATGATCCCCGAGTAGAAGTCGACGTTCGGGTACAGCGAGCGCTCGATGAAGTACGGGTCGGTCAGGGCGATCTCTTCCAGGCGCATGGCCAGTTCGAGTTGCGGATCGTTGTTGATGCCCAGTTCCTTCAGTACTTCGTCGCAGGTCTGCTTCATTACAGTCGCGCGAGGATCGCGGTTCTTGTAAACGCGGTGACCGAAGCCCATCAGTTTGAACGGATCGTTCTTGTCCTTGGCCTTGGCGATGAATTTGTCGATGTTCGAAACATCGCCGATTTCATCGAGCATGGTCAGTACGGCTTCGTTGGCACCACCGTGGGCAGGGCCCCACAGTGCAGCGATACCGGCGGCGATACAGGCGAACGGGTTGGCACCCGACGAGCCGGCCAGGCGTACGGTGGAGGTCGACGCGTTCTGCTCGTGGTCGGCATGGAGGATGAAGATCCGGTCCATGGCCTTGGCGAGTACCGGGCTGATCGGTTTGATCTCGCACGGGGTGTTGAACATCATGTGCAGGAAGTTTTCCGCGTACGACAGGTCGTTGCGCGGGTACATCATGGGTTGGCCCATGGAGTACTTGTAAACCATCGCTGCCAGGGTCGGCATCTTGGCAACCAGGCGGATCGCGGAAATTTCGCGATGCTGCGGGTTATTGATGTCCAGGGAGTCGTGGTAGAAGGCCGAGAGGGCGCCGACTACACCGCACATGACGGCCATTGGGTGGGCGTCGCGACGGAAGCCGTTGAAGAAGGTCTTCAGCTGCTCGTGAACCATGGTGTGGTTCTTCACGGTGCTGACGAACTGGGCCTTCTGTTCTGCGGTCGGCAGTTCGCCGTTGAGCAGCAGATAGCAGGTTTCCAGGTAGTCCGACTTTTCAGCCAGCTGTTCGATCGGGTAGCCACGGTGCAGCAGGATGCCATTATCACCGTCAATGTAGGTGATCTTCGACTCGCACGAAGCGGTCGACATGAAACCAGGGTCAAAGGTGAAGCGGCCCGTGGCGGTCAGGCCTCGAACATCGATAACGTCGGGACCAACGGTGCCGGTTAAAATGGGCAGCTCGACGGGGGCTGCGCCCTCGATGATCAACTGCGCTTTTTTGTCAGCCATGTGGCCTCCTATTTATGCTTGAAATCATCAGACAGACCCCCCACGCAGGGCCCGCACCACTATAGTGAGATAAATTCGAATGTCAATTTGCCTAAAGTCTTGCCCCAGAAGGCTTTAACCGGACTTTTTCCTCGAAATTGACTGCCATTTACGCCTTTTATGTCAGTTGCGCAATCCGCTGTTTGGGTTAGGTGATTGCGTTGTCATTAAAAGCCTAACTGTCTATACTCGGCCACCGACCGCCAAGGGCTTTTGGGCTTGCTTTCATTGGGGGTCGCATCCCTGGGTGGTGGTTACCTGACCAGTGCACTCCCCAACAACTTTGCCCTGATTGTTAGGGGCTCTTCAGTGTGAAAAAAAAGCCGTGAAAAGCCAACGACCTGTAAACCTAGACCTAAGGACCATCAAACTCCCAGTCACTGCTTACACGTCCATTCTTCACCGTATTTCCGGTGTCATCCTCTTCGTGTGCCTTGCCATCATGCTTTATGCATTGGACAAGTCGCTGAGCTCTGAGGAAGGCTTCGGTCAGGTGAAAGCGTGTCTGACCAGTCCGCTAGCCAAGCTAGTGATTTGGGGCATCCTGTCCGCTCTGCTGTATCACATGGTCGCCGGTGTGCGCCATTTGATCATGGACATGGGCATCGGTGAGACGCTGGAAGGCGGCAAGCTGGGCTCGAAAATCGTTATCGCCGTTTCCGTGGTGGTAATCGTTCTGGCAGGAGTTTGGATATGGTAACTAACGTCACGAACCTGTCGCGTTCGGGCCTCTATGACTGGATGGCGCAGCGCGTTTCTGCGGTCGTTCTCGCGGCTTACTTCATTTTCCTGATCGGATACGTCGTGGCCCACCCTGGCCTCGAGTTCGCCCAGTGGCATGAACTGTTCGCCCACAACGGGATGCGTATCTTCAGCCTCCTGGCCCTTGTTGCCCTCGGCGCTCACGCCTGGGTCGGCATGTGGACCATCGCGACCGACTACCTGACGCCAATGGCGTTCGGCAAGTCCGCAACGGCTATACGTTTCCTTTTCCAGGCAGTATGCGGCGTTGCGATGTTCGCTTACTTCGTCTGGGGTGTGCAGATTCTCTGGGGTATCTGAGTCATGGCTAACATTCCAACGATTTCTTTCGACGCCATCATTATTGGTGGTGGCGGTGCCGGCATGCGCGCAGCGCTGCAGCTGGCACAAGGTGGTCACAAGACTGCCGTGATCACCAAGGTTTTCCCGACCCGTTCGCACACTGTATCCGCCCAGGGCGGCATCACCTGTGCCATCGCGTCCGCCGACCCGAACGATGACTGGCGCTGGCACATGTACGATACCGTCAAGGGTTCCGACTACATCGGTGACCAGGACGCTATCGAATACATGTGTCAGGAAGGCCCGGCTGCCGTTTACGAGCTGGACCACATGGGCATGCCATTCTCGCGTACCGAGCAAGGTCGTATCTACCAGCGCCCATTCGGCGGCCAGTCCAAGGACTACGGTAAGGGCGGCCAGGCTGCGCGTACTTGCGCGGCGTCCGACCGGACCGGTCACGCCCTGCTGCACACCCTTTATCAAGGCAACCTGAAAGCCGGTACCGTGTTCCTGAACGAGTACTACGCTGTCGACCTGGTGAAGAACGGCGAAGGTGACTTCGTCGGTGTGATCGCGATCTGCATCGAAACCGGTGAAACCACCTACATCCGCGCCAAGGCCACCGTATTGGCTACCGGCGGTGCAGGCCGTATCTACGCTTCGACCACCAATGCCCTGATCAACACCGGTGACGGCGTCGGCATGGCACTGCGTGCCGGCGTGCCGGTGCAAGACATCGAAATGTGGCAGTTCCACCCGACCGGTATCGCCGGCGCCGGTGTACTGGTGACCGAAGGTTGCCGTGGTGAAGGGGGTTACCTGATCAACAAGCACGGCGAGCGTTTCATGGAGCGTTATGCTCCGAACGCCAAAGACCTTGCCGGTCGTGACGTGGTTGCCCGTTCGATGGTTAAAGAAATCATCGCCGGCAACGGTTGCGGTCCGAATGGCGACCACGTAATGCTCAAACTCGACCACCTGGGCGAGGAAGTGCTGCACAGCCGTCTGCCAGGCATCTGCGAACTGTCGAAGACTTTCGCACACGTTGACCCGGTTGTTGCGCCGGTTCCGGTTGTTCCAACCTGCCACTACATGATGGGCGGCGTTGCCACCAACATTCACGGCCAGGCGATCACCCAGAACGCCGAAGGCGTGGACCAGATCATTCCTGGTCTGTTCGCTGTAGGTGAAGTGGCTTGCGTATCGGTTCACGGTGCCAACCGTCTGGGCGGCAACTCGCTGCTCGACCTGGTGGTATTCGGTCGCGCTGCCGGCCTGCACCTGGAAAAAGCGCTGACCGACGGCATCGAATACGACGACGCTACCGAAGCCGACATCGACGCTGCCTTGTCGCGCCTGAATGCACTGAACAGCCGTACTGATGGCGAAGACGTGGCAACCCTGCGTCGCGAACTGCAGAGCTGCATGCAGAACTACTTCGGTGTATTCCGTACCGGCGAATACATGCAGAAGGGTATTGCCCAGCTGGCCGATCTGCGCAAGCGTATCGCCAACGTCAAGATCAACGATAAGTCGCAGGCGTTCAACACTGCGCGTATCGAAGCTCTGGAACTGCAAAACCTGCTGGAAGTGGCCGAAGCAACCGCTATCGCTGCTGAAGTTCGTAAAGAGTCCCGCGGTGCTCACGCCCGTGAAGACTTCGAAGACCGCGACGACGAAAACTGGCTGTGCCACACCCTGTACTTCCCGGGTGACAAGCGCGTCACCAAGCGTGCCGTGAACTTCTCGCCGAAGACTGTTCCGACTTTCGAACCTAAAGTCCGGACTTATTAAGGGTGACCGCCATGTTGCAAGTCAGCGTTTATCGTTACAACCCTGATCAGGACGCCGCGCCGTTCATGCAGGAATTCCAGGTTGATACCGGTGGTAAAGACCTGATGGTGCTGGACGTACTGGCCCTTATCAAAGAGCAGGACGAAGGTTTCTCCTATCGTCGCTCTTGCCGTGAAGGTGTTTGCGGTTCCGACGGCATGAACATCAACGGCAAAAACGGCCTGGCGTGCATCACGCCGCTGTCCGCCGTCGTAAAAGGTAACAAGTTGATCGTTCGTCCTCTGCCAGGTTTGCCGGTTATCCGTGACCTGGTCGTCGATATGAGCATCTTCTACAAGCAATACGAGAAGGTTAAGCCATACCTGCAGAACGACACGCCGGCTCCGGCCATCGAGCGTCTGCAGTCCCCTGAAGAGCGTGAAAAGCTGGACGGTCTGTACGAGTGCATCCTGTGCGCCTGCTGCTCGACTTCCTGCCCGTCCTTCTGGTGGAACCCGGACAAGTTCCTGGGCCCGGCTGCCCTGCTGCAAGCGTACCGCTTCCTGGCAGACAGTCGCGACACCAAGACGTCCGAGCGTCTGGCTTCGCTGGATGACCCGTTCAGCGTATTCCGCTGCCGCGGGATCATGAACTGCGTCAACGTTTGTCCGAAAGGCCTGAACCCGACTAAGGCCATCGGTCACATCCGTAACATGTTGCTCTCCAGCGGCGTGTGATTCAGCTGTTGTAAACGCAGTACCGCTGTACCCGTGGATGCTACGGCGCAGGCTTCAACCGGCGCCGTAGTTTTAACCTGAGCAGCAGCTTAAAAGGCTGCGGCTCTTATTTTGAAGAAATGAGACAAGCAGGGGCATCCGGGCTGGTACCCGGACTATCAGTGTGATCCTAGTGGCTTGTTTTGGTCGCTGCATTCGGACTTCTGCAAGTTTGCTCGGTGTCGACACCGATGGTGTTCCCCTAACCGAGGGTGACCAAGCATGCAAGAAAGCGTGATGCAGCGCATGTGGAACAGTGCCTACCTATCCGGTAGTAACGCTGCCTATGTGGAAGAGCTCTACGAGCTCTACCTGCACGACCCTAACGCTGTGCCAGAAGAGTGGCGCACCTACTTCCAGAAGTTGCCTGCTGACGGCAACTCTGCCACCGATGTTTCGCACTCGACAATTCGCGATCATTTCGTCTTGCTGGCAAAGAACCAGCGCCGCGCCCAACCGGTTTCCGCCGGCAGCGTGAGCAGTGAGCACGAGAAGAAGCAAGTTGAAGTGCTGCGATTGATCCAGGCCTACCGTATGCGTGGCCACCAGGCAGCCCAGCTTGACCCGCTGGGACTGTGGCAGCGTCCTGCACCTGCAGACCTGTCGATCAATCATTACGGCTTGACCAATGCCGATCTTGATACGACCTTCCGTGCCGGCGACCTGTTCATCGGCAAAGAGGAAGCGAGCCTACGCGAAATTCACGAAGCGTTGCAGCAGACATATTGCCGCACCATCGGCGCTGAATTTACGCACATCACCGATTCCGAGCAGCGCCAGTGGTTCCAGCAGCGTCTGGAAAGCGTGCGTGGCCGTCCGACGTACTCCGCCGACATCAAGAGCCACCTGCTTGAGCGCGTGACCGCCGGTGAAGGCCTGGAAAAATACCTGGGCACCAAGTACCCGGGTACCAAGCGCTTCGGTCTGGAAGGCGGCGAAAGCCTGATTCCGATGCTCGACGAGCTGATCCAGCGTTCCGGTTCCTATGGCACCAAGGAAATCGTCATCGGCATGGCCCACCGTGGCCGTCTGAACGTGCTGGTCAACACCTTCGGCAAGAACCCGCGCGAGTTGTTCGACGAGTTCGAAGGCAAGAAGAAAGTCGAGCTGGGTTCCGGTGACGTTAAATACCACCAGGGCTTCTCGTCCAACGTGATGACCACGGGCGGTGAAGTTCACCTGGCCATGGCGTTCAACCCGTCCCACCTGGAAATCGTTTCCCCGGTGGTCGAGGGTTCGGTTCGCGCCCGTCAGGATCGTCGTAACGACCCGACCGGCGAGAAAGTTCTGCCGATCTCCATTCACGGTGACGCGGCATTCGCCGGTCAAGGCGTGGTCATGGAAACCTTCCAGATGTCGCAGACCCGCGGTTTCAAGACCGGCGGTACCGTGCACATCGTGATCAACAACCAGGTCGGTTTCACCATCAGCAACCCGCTGGACTCGCGCTCCACCGAGTACGCGACCGACGTCGCGAAAATGATCCAGGCGCCGATCCTCCATGTGAATGGTGATGATCCGGAAGCCGTATTGTTCGTGACCCAGTTGGCCATCGACTACCGCATGCAGTTCAAGCGTGACGTGGTCATCGACCTGGTCTGCTACCGTCGTCGCGGCCACAACGAGGCCGACGAGCCAAGCGGCACCCAGCCGATCATGTATCAGCAGATCACCAAGCAGCGCACTACCCGTGAGCTGTACGCCGATCGTCTGACCCAGGGCGGTGTGCTCGACGCTGAGCGTGTTCAGGCGAAAGTCGACGAATACCGCAACGCGCTGGACAACGGTCTGCACGTGGTAAAAAGCCTGGTCAAAGAGCCGAACAAAGAGCTGTTCGTGGACTGGCGTCCGTATCTGGGCCATGCCTGGACGGCGCGTCACGACACGCGTTTCGATCTGAAGACCCTGCAAGAACTGTCCGCCAAGCTGCTGGAAATTCCGGAAGGCTTCGTGGTTCAGCGCCAGGTTGCGAAGATCTACGAAGACCGTCAGAAGATGCAAGCCGGCGGCCTGCCGATCAACTGGGGTTACGCCGAAACCATGGCATACGCGACCCTGGCGTTCGAAGGTCACCCGATTCGCATGACCGGCCAGGACATCGGCCGCGGTACGTTCTCGCACCGTCATGCTGTGCTGCACAACCAGAAAGACGCGGGTACCTACATCCCGTTGCAGAACCTGTACGACGGTCAACCACGCTTTGACCTGTACGACTCGTTCCTGTCGGAAGAAGCGGTACTGGCATTCGAATACGGTTACTCGACCACCACGCCGGATGCGCTGGTGATCTGGGAAGCCCAGTTCGGCGACTTCGCCAACGGTGCGCAGGTTGTAATCGACCAGTTCATCACCAGCGGCGAGCACAAGTGGGGCCGTCTGTGCGGTCTGACCATGTTGCTGCCACACGGTTATGAAGGTCAGGGCCCTGAGCACAGCTCGGCGCGTCTGGAGCGTTACCTGCAACTGTGCGCCGAGCACAACATTCAGGTAGCCGTACCGACCACGCCGGCGCAGATCTACCACTTGCTGCGTCGTCAGGTGATTCGTCCTCTGCGCAAGCCGTTGATCGTGCTGACGCCGAAGTCGTTGTTGCGTCACAAGCTGGCCATCTCGACCCTGGAAGACCTGGCCGAAGGTTCGTTCCAGACCGTGATCCCGGAAATCGATGCCCTGGACCCGAAAAAGGTCGAGCGCGTTGTTCTGTGTAGCGGCAAGGTCTACTACGACCTGCTGGAAAAACGCCGTGCCGAAGGCCGTGAAGATATCGCCATCGTGCGTATCGAACAGCTGTATCCATTCCCTGAGGACGACTTGAAGGAAGTCCTGGCTCCTTACACCAACGCCAAAGCTGCCGTTTGGTGTCAGGAAGAGCCGATGAACCAGGGTGCCTGGTACTGCAGCCAACACCACTTGCGTCGCAGCATCAGTAACCTCAACAAGTCTCTCGTACTTGAGTACGCGGGCCGTGAGGCTTCTGCTGCACCGGCATGTGGTTACGCATCGATGCACGCTGAGCAGCAGGAAAAACTGCTGCAAGACGCCTTTACTGTTTAACGCCTTCGCGCACCTGAAACCGAATTTAAGGACCCACAGATAATGGCTATCGAAATCAAAGCCCCCACTTTCCCGGAATCGGTTGCCGATGGCACCGTTGCCACCTGGCACAAACAACCGGGCGATGCGGTCAAGCGCGACGAACTGATCGTCGACATCGAAACCGACAAAGTCGTACTGGAAGTTCTGGCGACTGCTGACGGCGTGCTGGGCGCAATCGTCAAGGGCGAGGGCGAAACCGTCCTGTCCGACGAAGTCCTGGGCTCCATCGTTGAAGGTGGCGCTGCCGCCGCCGCTCCTGCTGTTGCCGCTCCGGCCGCTGCACAGGCAGCCGCTCCTGCTGCTGACGGCGAAGACGACCCGATCGCCGCACCTGCCGCTCGCAAGCTGGCTGAAGAAAACGGCATCAACATCGCTTCCGTTGCCGGCACCGGCAAAGGCGGTCGTGTGACCAAGGAAGACGTGGTTGCAGCCGTTGCTGCCAAGAAAGCCGCTCCGGCTGCCGCGCCTGCCAAGGCGGCTGCGCCTGCCGCCGCCGCTCCTGTGTTCGCCGCTGGCGACCGCATCGAGAAGCGTGTACCGATGACTCGCGTACGTGCAACGGTTGCCAAGCGTCTGGTTGAAGCTCAGTCGAACATGGCGATGCTGACCACGTTCAACGAAGTCGACATGACCGAAGTCATGGCCCTGCGTTCGAAGTACAAGGACCTGTTCGAGAAGTCCCACAACGGCGTACGCCTGGGCTTCATGTCGTTCTTCGTGAAAGCGGCCACCGAAGCGCTGAAACGCTTCCCGGCTGTCAACGCGTCGATCGACGGCGGCGACATCGTTTACCACGGCTACGCTGACGTCGGCGTTGCAGTTTCCAGCGATCGCGGCCTGGTTGTACCGGTTCTGCGTAACGCCGAACTGATGAGCCTGGCTGAAATCGAAGGCGGCATCGCCACCTTCGGCAAGAAGGCTCGCGACGGCAAATTGTCGATGGACGAAATGACCGGCGGTACGTTCACCATCACCAACGGTGGTACTTTCGGTTCGATGATGTCGACCCCGATCGTCAACCCGCCGCAAGCCGCTATCCTGGGCATGCACAACATTCTGCAGCGTCCTATGGCGATCAACGGTCAGGTCGTTATTCGTCCGATGATGTACCTGGCGCTGTCCTACGATCACCGTTTGATCGATGGCAAAGAAGCTGTGACCTTCCTGGTGACCATCAAGAACCTGCTGGAAGATCCGGCTCGTCTGTTGCTGGATATCTGATAGAAGCAGCCGTGAGCTGCAAGCCCAGGCCTCGGAAAACCCGCGGCCTGGCTTGTAGCTTGCGGCTTGAAGCTTTTCGCTAAAGAGGAATTTTTGAATGTCGCAGAAATTTGACGTAGTAGTGATCGGCGCCGGCCCTGGCGGTTACGTGGCTGCCATCAAGGCCGCTCAACTTGGCCTCAGCACTGCCTGCATCGAGAAGTACACCGACAAGGAAGGCAAACTGGCTCTGGGCGGTACTTGCCTGAACGTCGGCTGCATTCCATCCAAGGCACTGCTGGACAGTTCCTGGAAGTACAAGGAAGCCAAAGAAGGCTTCGCGATCCACGGTATCAACCACGCTGGCGTGACCATGGACGTGCCAGCAATGGTCGGCCGCAAGGCCACCATCGTCAAAGGCCTGACCTCCGGCGTTGCGACCCTGTTCAAAGCCAACGGTGTGACGTCCATTGAAGGTCACGGCAAGCTGCTGGCCGGCAAGAAAGTCGAAGTCACCAAGCCTGATGGCTCGGTAGAAATCATCGAAGCCGAAAACGTCATCCTGGCACCAGGTTCGCGTCCGATCGACATTCCGCCGGCTCCGGTTGACCAGAATGTGATCGTCGATTCGACCGGCGCCCTGGAGTTCCAAACCGTACCTAAGCGTCTGGGCGTGATCGGCGCTGGCGTGATCGGTCTGGAACTGGGTTCGGTCTGGTCGCGTCTGGGTGCAGAAGTGACTGTCCTGGAAGCCCTGGACACCTTCCTGATGGCAGCTGACGCCGCTGTTTCCAAGGAAGCGCTGAAAACCCTGACCAAACAAGGTCTGGACATCAAGCTGGGCGCTCGTGTTACCGGTTCCAAAGTGAACAGCGACGAAGTCGTGGTGAACTACACCGATGCCAACGGCGAACAGACCATTACTTTCGACAAGCTGATCGTAGCCGTTGGTCGCCGTCCGGTGACCACTGATCTGCTGGCTGCCGACTGCGGCGTGACCCTGGACGAGCGCGGTTTCGTGCACGTTGACGATCACTGCGCCACCACCGTACCGGGCGTCTACGCCATCGGCGACGTGGTTCGCGGCATGATGCTGGCGCACAAGGCCTCGGAAGAGGGCATCATGGTTGTCGAGCGCATCAAGGGCCACAAGGCCCAGATGAACTATGACCTGATCCCTTCGGTTATTTATACTCACCCGGAAATCGCGTGGGTCGGTAAAACCGAGCAGGCCTTGAAAGCTGAAGGCGTTGAAGTTAACGTCGGCACCTTCCCGTTCGCAGCCTCTGGCCGTGCCATGGCTGCCAACGACACCGGCGGTTTCGTAAAAGTCATCGCCGATGCCAAGACCGACCGCGTACTGGGCGTCCACGTGATTGGCCCAAGCGCTGCAGAACTGGTTCAGCAGGGCGCGATCGGTATGGAATTCGGCACCAGCGCTGAAGACCTGGGCATGATGGTTTTCTCCCATCCGACCCTGTCTGAAGCCTTGCACGAAGCTGCTTTGGCAGTGAATGGCGGCGCCATCCACATCGCCAACCGCAAGAAGCGTTAAGACAATAAGAAACCACGGCGGAATGGCCCGTCGTGAGCCTTGCATGCAAGACTCACCGCGGAATATCCGCTGGACGCAGCCTTGCATAGCCGCACCGGGTACCCGGAAACGCTATGCAAGCAGCAGTCACAGGTGGCGCGGCACTCATCAAGAGCGCAGCGCCGAATGCGCAGTACCTAACGAAGACGGTAAAAAGCATGAATCTTCACGAGTATCAGGGTAAGCAGCTGTTCGCTGAATACGGCCTGCCAGTTTCCACTGGTTACGCAGTAGACACCCCGGAAGCAGCAGCAGAAGCTTGCGACAAAATCGGCGGCAGCGAGTGGGTTGTCAAAGCCCAGGTCCACGCCGGTGGTCGCGGTAAAGCGGGCGGCGTAAAGCTGGTTCGCAGCAAAGAAGACGCCAAAGCCTTCGCACAGCAGTGGCTGGGCAAGCGTCTGGTGACTTACCAGACTGATGCCAATGGTCAGCCAGTCACCAAGATCCTGGTTGAGTCGTGCACTGATATCGCTAAAGAGCTGTACCTGGGCGCTGTCGTTGACCGTTCGAGCCGTCGCATCGTGTTCATGGCTTCCACCGAAGGTGGCGTGGACATCGAGAAAATCGCTCACGACACGCCAGAAAAAATTCTGAAAGCCACTATCGATCCGCTGGTTGGCGCTCAGCCATTCCAGGGTCGCGAGCTGGCATTCCAGCTGGGTCTGGAAGGCAAGCAAGTTGCTCAGTTCGCCAAGATCTTCGTAGGCCTGGCCAAACTGTTCAAGGATCACGACCTGGCCCTGCTGGAAGTGAACCCGCTGGTGATCAAGGCTGACGGCGACCTGCACTGCCTGGACGCCAAGATCAACATCGACGCCAACGCCATGTACCGTCAGCCGAAGCTGAAGACTTTCCACGATCCGTCGCAAGACGATCCGCGCGAAGCGCATGCTGCCAAGTTCGAACTGAACTACGTAGCACTGGAAGGCAACATCGGTTGCATGGTCAACGGTGCTGGCCTGGCCATGGGTACCATGGACATCGTCAACCTGCATGGCGGCAAACCAGCCAACTTCCTCGACGTGGGCGGCGGTGCTACCAAGGAACGCGTTACCGAAGCGTTCAAGATCATCCTGTCCGACACTAACGTCGCTGCAGTTCTGGTCAACATCTTCGGCGGCATCGTTCGTTGCGACATGATTGCCGAAGGCATCATCGGCGCTGTGAAAGAAGTCGGCGTGAAAATCCCGGTTGTTGTTCGCCTTGAAGGCAACAACGCTGAGCTGGGCGCTAAAGTACTGGCAGAAAGCGGTTTGAACATCATCGCTGCTACCAGCCTGACCGACGCTGCTCAACAAGTCGTTAAAGCTGCGGAGGGCAAATAATGAGCGTCCTGATCAATAAAGACACCAAAGTTATCTGCCAGGGTATTACCGGTTCGCAAGGTAGTTTCCACACCCAGCAAGCCATCGAGTACGGCACCAAGATGGTCGGTGGTGTAACTCCAGGCAAAGGCGGCACCGAGCACCTGGGTCTGCCAGTGTTCAACACCGTTAAAGACGCAGTAGCTGCCACCGGCGCTACCGCCAGCGTGATCTACGTTCCGGCTCCTTTCTGCAAGGACTCGATCCTGGAAGCTGCTTTCGGCGGCATCAAGCTGATCGTCTGCATCACCGAAGGCATTCCTACCCTGGACATGCTGGACGCTAAAGTTAAGTGCGACGAACTGGGTATCACCCTGATCGGCCCTAACTG
Organism: Pseudomonas sp. NFX15; assembly: GCF_049132105.1. NCBI lineage: Bacteria > Pseudomonadati > Pseudomonadota > Gammaproteobacteria > Pseudomonadales > Pseudomonadaceae > Pseudomonas > Pseudomonas sp. NFX15. The sequence continues at coordinate 46,055 of NZ_JAFMPV010000024.1, read as the reverse complement.
CCCAGGCGTGATCACCCCAGGCGAATGCAAGATCGGCATCATGCCAGGTCACATTCACTTGCCAGGCAAGGTCGGTATCGTTTCGCGTTCCGGCACCCTGACCTACGAAGCTGTGAAGCAGACCACTGACGCCGGTTTCGGTCAGTCGACTTGCGTCGGCATCGGCGGTGACCCGATCCCGGGTTCGAACTTCATCGACATCCTGAAGCTGTTCCAGGAAGACCCGAAGACCGAAGCGATCGTAATGATCGGTGAGATCGGCGGTTCGGCTGAAGAAGAAGCGGCTGCCTACATCAAGGCACACGTGACCAAGCCGGTTGTTTCCTACATCGCGGGTGTGACTGCTCCTCCGGGCAAGCGCATGGGCCATGCTGGCGCAATCATCTCTGGCGGCAAAGGCACTGCAGACGAGAAATTCGCTGCTCTGCAAGACGCAGGTGTTAAAACCGTGCGTTCGCTGGCAGACATCGGCAAGGCCTTGGCCGAGCTGACCGGTTGGGCTGTCAAGTAAGCCTCGCGCTTAGCTGACGCTTCACCCAACAAAGGCCACCTTCGGGTGGCCTTTGTCGTTTCCGGACTTGTAGGCGCCGGCTTGCCGGCGAATGAGGCGACGCGGTGTGTCAGGTATGGCGCTTTCGCTGGCAAGCCAGCTCCTACAAGGTGAAGTATCGTACGTAAACGCGACACAAAGATGTCGTATATCGGATAGTTCGCCCCGTAACAGTGCGTTTTCGGCCCAAGTTCGTTAGGCTACGCGCCATTTTTGCGTCCTGCTGCCCACAAGGCGGCAACGCGCTTAAAGGGTCGGTCTTTTACGGACTGACAGCATTTCCCTCACCCATAGGGAAATCCCTCTCTAAATTCCGATTCAGTAGTGTGGTATTTCCTTAATGAAAGTGTTGAAAGGCCAGGACATCCTGGCACTTGGTTTTATGACGTTTGCCCTGTTTGTCGGGGCTGGCAATATCATCTTCCCGCCCATCGTCGGTTTGCAGTCCGGACCTAATGTCTGGATGGCGGCGCTGGGTTTTTTGGTCACCGCCGTTGGTTTGCCGGTGATCACCGTTGTCGCCCTGGCCAAGGTCGGCGGCGCCATGGATGCGCTGAGCAGCCCGATTGGTAAAGTGGCCGGCGGTGTGCTGGCGGCGGCGTGCTATCTGGCCGTAGGCCCGCTGTTCGCAACGCCGCGTACCGCGACCGTATCATTCGAAGTGGGCTTGGCGCCGTTGACCGGCGAAAGCCCGCTGGCGCTGTTCCTGTACAGCTCGGTGTACTTCCTGCTGGTGTTCTTCATTTCGCTGTATCCGGGTCGTTTGCTGGATACGGTTGGCCGTTTCCTCGCGCCGCTGAAAATCATCGCCCTGGCGGTCTTGGGCATTGCCGCATTCGCCTTGCCGGCCGGTGACATTGGTCACGCCACTCCTGAATATGTTGCGGCGCCGTTTTCCCAAGGTTTCATCAATGGTTACCTGACCATGGATACCCTGGGCGCCCTGGTGTTCGGCATCGTCATCGTCAACGCCATTCGTTCCCGTGGCGTCGAGTCGCCCGCACTGATCACCCGCTATGCGATTATTGCCGGCCTGATTGCCGGTGTGGGACTGGCGCTGGTGTATGTCAGCCTGTTCCGCCTGGGTTCCGGCAGCCATGAAGTGGCCGCCGGTGCGACCAATGGCGCGGCGGTTTTGCATGCCTACGTGCAGCACACCTTCGGTTCGCTGGGCAGCGGCTTCCTCGCGGTCCTAATCTCCCTGGCGTGCCTGGTGACTGCGGTCGGCCTGACCTGTGCCTGCGCCGAGTACTTCAGCCGTGTGGTGCCGCTGTCCTATAAGACGCTGGTGATCATCCTCGCTGCGTTCTCGCTGCTGGTGTCCAACCTGGGCCTGACCAAGCTGATTGCGTTCTCGATCCCGGTACTGACCGCGATCTACCCACCGTGCATCGTTCTGGTGGCGTTGAGCTTCTGCAAGGACTTCTGGCATGAGCAGGGCCGTATCCTCGGCCCAGTCATGCTGGTGTCATTCCTCTTCGGTCTGATTGATGCCCTCAAGGGGGCTGGCCTGGCGGACTGGATGCCGTCGCAAATGGCCCACCTGCCGCTGAGCGAGCAAGGCCTGGCCTGGCTGGTGCCGTCGGTAATGACGCTGGTGGTTGCTGTCGTGTGCGATCGTTTGCTGGGCAAACGCGAAGAAGCGCTGGCCTAAAGCTGTCGACCTGCCATAAGCGGGTTGAACACGCAGAAACGGAAATGCCCCGTATCAATCGATACGGGGCATTTTTTTTGTCGCAGGATGCGGTGCCTTTTGCGTTGCGCTAACGTCGAAGCATTGCCAAATCAATTGCAGGAGCGAGCTTGCTCGCGAAGAACCTGAGAGCAACGCGTCTTTCGAGCAATCACGCTTCATCGTTCACGACCTTCGCGAGAAAGCTCGCTCCTACAGGGTTTATGTACACCGCAAATACATCAAAAGGACCTGCATGTCGTTTATCCAAGCCAACCTGATCCACCTTCTTGCTGCCGTCTGGTTTGTCATCTGCTGGGGCGGCTACACCCGTTACGCCACCTGGAAGGGCCGCGACACGGCGTGCCTGGCCAGCGTGCTGCATTTGTACCGCGAGGACTGGATGCGCCGCATGCTGCTGCGCGACAACCGTATCGCCGATGCCAGTGTGATCGGCAACCTGGAGCGCAACGCATCGTTCTTCGCCTCGAGTACGTTGATTATCCTGGCCGGTATTCTCACGGTACTCGGCGCTTCCGAGCGAGCGGTGTCGCTGCTGGCGGATATCCCGATGGTGCAACAAGCGTCGCAAGGCATGTCGGAAATCAAGCTATTGTGCCTGGCGCTGGTGTTCGTCTATGCGTTCTTCACGTTCAGCTGGTGCATGCGCCAATACAATTTCGCCGCGGTGCTGGTGGGTTCGGCGCCGATGGTCGGCGAACGCCACGTTTCCGAGCAGGAGCGCAAGGCATTTGCATCCCGCGCGGCGCGTGTCATCTCGATGGCGGCCAACCAGTTCAACTTCGGCCTGCGCTCGTATTACTTCGGCATGACCATGCTGGCGTGGTTTGTCAGCCCGTGGCTATTTATGTTGATGAGTGCGGGCGTGGTGTTTGTACTGTACCGCCGCGAGTTTCATTCCGATGTTCTCGACGTGATGGTCTATACCCCTACAGAGGCGCCATTGCCCGAGTTGACCAAAGAGGCTGCTTGATGAGTATTCCGTTCTGGTGTGTGTTTATCAGTGCGTTGTTGATTTACGTCGCGCGTATGCCGGTCGGCAAGGCGATGAAAGAGCAGGGCGGTTACAACAACCACTTGCCGCGCCAACAGCAAGCGCAACTCACGGGCCTGGGCGCACGTGCGCTGGCGGCGCATCAAAATAGTATCGAGGCATTCATGCTATTTGCGGTGGGCGTGTTGATGGCGCATACCACGCAGACGGCAGGATGGCTCATCGATTTGCTGGCGATCATCTTCGTGGTCGCACGGGTTATTTACCTGGTGTGTTACTTGAAAGATCTGCCTTCGGTGCGCAGCCTGGTCTGGGTGATCGGTTTGGCCTGTTCGTTATTGCTGATGATTAGTCCGACTTTTAGAACCGTGTTGCTCTAATTGCTTTATTTCAGGCAAAAGAAAACCCGCACCAGGCGGGTTTTCTTTTGTCACGCTAAAAACCGGATTAGTTCTTAGGTGCTTCTTTTGCAGCGGCTTCGTTCGATTCAGCCTGAGCTTTGGCAGCATCGGCGTTTTCTTTCGCAGCGTCGTTCACTTTATCCTGAGCTTTGCTCATGTCCTGCTGCGCTTGTTCAGCATGTTTGTTAGCTTCTTGAGCTTTGTCCTCGGATTTTTTATCGCAGGCAGCGAGACCGAGGGAAGCGGTCAACATCAAGGCAATAGCTAAAGTCTTACGCATGGGGTGTTTCTCCTTATGGAAAATATCTACTGGCCTTAAGAGCTCAGGCATTCGGGTTAAGTTCCTCAATTCTTTCAGATATATAAGTTTGTTCTAATGCGGAACTTTTACTGGTACTGCCACCGCACTGGTTGGGTATAAAAAACAGGAGTTTTTTACAAATGGCTGAAAACCCCGTTTTTGAGCGTGCGACGCGCTTTCTATCGGCGCTGCGACATTGCCAGGTGCTTGGACTTGAGGTACACAGCGCCAGCAACGAAGGCCTGACGATCATGTTGCCTTACAGTCCGCAGATCGTCGGTAACCCTGAAACCGGCGTGATTCATGGCGGCGCGCTGACCTCGCTTATGGACACGGCTTGTGGCATGGCGACCCTTTGCGTACTGCCGGAGTTTGAAGTCTGCCCGACACTCGACTTGCGCATCGACTACATGCACGCCGCCGAACCGCACAAGGCGGTCTACGGCTTTGCCCAGTGCTACCGGGTCACCACCGACGTGATTTTTGCTCGCGGCTTTGCCTATCAGGATGACCCGGAGCACCCCGTCGCCCATGTGGTGGGGACATTCATGCGCATGGGCAAGGGCATCAAGGGCACCAAAGGCTTTGGTGGCGCCATCGCCGGGGGGGCGAAATGACGGACACACTGCAAGACCAATTGCGCAAGGCCCACGAACAGGGTGACTACGCCGCGCTTCTGCAGCTGATTCCTTACGCCGCGTTGATCGGCGTCGAATGCTCACGAGTGGGTGATGAACTGCTGTTCAAGCTGCCCGCCAACAAGGACAACATTGGTAACCCTTTATTGCCGGCGATCCATGGCGGCGTGATTGCCGGTTTCATGGAGCTGGCCGCTGCGTTGCACCTGCTGGTCGCCACTGGCTCACCCGGTGTGCCAAAGATCATCGACTTCTCCCTGGACTACCTGCGCGCCGGGCAATTTCGCGATACCTGGGCCCGTTGCCAGGTGTGTCGCCAGGGCCGCCGGGTGGCCAACGTGGCGATTACGGCGTGGCAAAGTACTGAAGCCGAACCGATTGCCACGGCCCGTGCCCATTTCAAACTCGAAGAGCCCTTGAAATCCTGAACTCAGCCCCAAACTCAGATGACAACCCGCCGTCGACACTTAATGTCGCGGCTTATGCCATCTGATTGGAGTTTGATGACCATGAGTGTGGAAACTCAAAAGGAAACCCTGGGCTTCCAGACCGAGGTGAAGCAACTGCTGCACCTCATGATCCATTCGCTGTATTCCAACAAGGAAATTTTCCTGCGCGAATTGATCTCGAACGCCTCTGACGCTGTCGACAAATTACGTTTCGAAGCCCTGGCCAAACCAGAGCTGCTGGAAGGTGGCGCGGAACTGAAAATCCGCGTGAGCTTCGACAAGGACGCTAAAACCGTCACCCTCGAAGACAACGGTATCGGCATGAGCCGTGAAGATGCGATCACCCACCTGGGTACTATCGCCAAGTCCGGCACCGCCGATTTCATGAAGCACCTGACCGGCGACCAGAAGAAAGACTCGCACCTGATCGGCCAGTTCGGTGTTGGTTTCTACTCCGCCTTCATCGTCGCCGACAAAGTCGACGTGTACAGCCGTCGTGCCGGCAGCGCTGCCAGCGAAGGCGTGCACTGGTCGTCCAAGGGCGAAGGCGACTTCGAAGTCGCGACCATCGACAAGGCTGACCGCGGCACGCGCATTGTTCTGCACCTGAAATCCGGTGAAGACGAGTTCGCCGATGGCTGGCGCCTGCGCAACATCATCAAGAAGTACTCCGACCACATCGCTTTGCCGATCGAGTTGCCCAAAGAAGTGGCAGCCGCCGAAGGTGAGGAGAAGCCGGCCGTTGAATGGGAAACCGTCAACCGCGCCAGTGCCCTGTGGACCCGTCCGCGTACCGAGGTCAAGGACGAGGAATACCAGGAGTTCTACAAGCACATCGCTCACGACTTCGAAAACCCGCTGAGCTGGAGCCACAATAAGGTCGAAGGCAAGCTCGAATACAGCTCGCTGTTGTACGTGCCGGCCCGTGCGCCATTCGACCTGTACCAGCGCGAAGCGCCGAAAGGCCTGAAGCTGTACGTGCAGCGCGTATTCGTCATGGATCAGGCCGAGTCCTTCCTGCCGCTGTACCTGCGCTTCATCAAGGGCGTGGTCGACTCCAACGACCTGTCGCTGAACGTGTCGCGGGAAATCCTGCAGAAAGACCCGATCATCGACTCGATGAAGTCGGCGCTGACCAAGCGCGTGCTGGACATGCTGGAAAAATTGGCGAAGAACGAGCCTGAGCAATACAAGGGCTTCTGGAAAAACTTTGGTCAGGTCATGAAAGAAGGCCCGGCGGAAGATTTCGCCAACAAGGAAAAAATCGCCGGCCTGCTGCGTTTCGCATCGACCCACGGCGACGATGGCGAACAGGTTGTTGCCTTGGCTGAGTACCTGGCTCGCGCCAAGGAAGGTCAGGACAAGATCTACTACCTGACCGGCGAAACCTACGCGCAGGTCAAAAACAGCCCGCACCTGGAAGTCTTCCGCAAGAAAGGCATCGAGGTGTTGCTGCTGACCGACCGTATCGACGAGTGGCTGATGAGCTACCTCAGCGATTTCGACGGCAAGAGCTTCGTCGACGTGGCACGCGGTGACCTCGACCTGGGCAACCTGGACTCGGAAGAGGACAAGAAAGCCGCAGAGGAAGTGGCCAAGGCCAAAGAAGGTCTGGTCGAGCGTTTGAAGACCGCGCTGGGCGAATCCGTGGCAGAAGTGCGGGTCTCCCATCGCCTGACCGACTCCCCGGCGATCCTGGCCATCGGCGAGCAGGACCTGGGCCTGCAGATGCGCCAGATCCTGGAAGCCAGCGGGCAGAAGGTGCCGGATTCGAAGCCGATCTTCGAATTCAACCCGGCTCACCCTCTGATCGAGAAGCTCGACAACGAGCAGAGCGAAGAGCGCTTCGGCGACCTGTCGCACATCCTCTTCGATCAGGCGGCCCTGGCGGCCGGTGACAGTTTGAAAGATCCGGCCGCTTACGTGCGCCGTTTGAACAAGCTGTTGGTCGAACTATCGGCTTAACTGTGTTGCAGAAAAACCCGCTTCGGCGGGTTTTTTCTTTCTGGTGTTCACCAATCAGGAGTCTGAAATGAGCCAAATCACTGTACGTTCCGTTGCCTATCAAATCGACGGCCAGGATTACGAAAGCCGCCTGGCCTTCGATGCCGATCACAAAGGCCCGCGCCCAGGCTTGCTGATGGCGCCAAATTGGATGGGCGTCAGCGCCGGTGCCGAGGAAATCGCCAAGTCGGTGGCTGCCAAGGGCTATGTGGTGCTGATCGCAGACCTGTATGGGCAAGCGGTGCGTCCGTCGAACAATGACGAGGCCGGCGCGGCCATGATGCCGTTGAAGAATGACCGGGCATTGCTGCGCAAGCGCATGCAAGTGGCGTTCGAGCAGTTGCAGAGTCAGGGTGAGGCGGCTGTCGATACCTCGAAGCTGGCGACCTACGGTTTCTGCTTCGGCGGTTGCTGCGCCCTGGAGTTGGCTCGTACCGGCGCACCGGTGAAGGCCGCGATATCGTTCCACGGCACCCTGGACACGCCGAACCCTGCTGATGCAAAGAACATCAAGGGCAAGGTGTTGGTACTGCACGGCGCCTCCGACCCCTTGGTGCCGAAGGAGCAGTTGCCGGCGTTCGAAGCTGAAATGAACGCAGCGGATGTGGACTGGCAGTTGTTGAGCTACGGCGGCGCGTTCCATTCCTTCACTGACCCGCACGCTAACGTACCGGGCATGATGATGTACGACGCGAAGGTCGCTGCGCGGGCGTTCACCTCGATGCACAATCTGCTGGATGAAGTGTTCAAGGGCTGATGTGTTGGCCGGCACTGGCTAATTTGGTGCCTGGGTTGGCCTCTTCGCGGGCAAGCCCGCTCCCACAGGTACGTTTTTACCTCGAACCCTGTAGGAGCTGGCTTGCCAGCGAAGACGGACTGCCAAGCGACACAAATCTACGGTAACTCGATCCGCTCATTTTCCCCCGGCACCGTCGGCCAATCCCCGGCCGCCCAGCGCCTGCGCGCTTCATCAATCGCCGCCGGGTCGCTCGCGACAAAATTCCAGTTGATCCGCCTCTGCCCGTCCAGCGGCGCGCCGCCGAACAAAACGGCGTGACTGTCGCTTTCAGCAAACAGCGTCATCTCCTCCCCGGCAGGCAATACCACCAGTGAATGCAGCTCTATCGGCTCTCCATCGAGTTGCACCTCACCGTTCAACACATACAGCGCACGTTCTTCATGCTCGGTGGGGATCAGCAATGTCGTCGCTGTTTGCAAGTGCAGTTCCGCATACAACGTAGGCGAAAGCACCGGCACCGGCGATTCCAGGCAAAAGCCTGACCCGGCGATCATGCGGATCTTCACGCCCAGGTTGTCACTGACAGGAAGCGTCGCCGCCGGATGGTGGCTGTAGTGCCCCGGCCCCTGTTCTTTTTCCCGGGGTGACGCCAGCCAGATTTGCAGGCCATGCATTTTGAAGCTGCGTTCCCACAACGGCTGGGGTGTTCGCTCTACGTGGGCAATGGCGGTGCCGGCGGTCATCCAGCTGACATCCCCGGCATTGACCAGTTGATCCGAACCGAGGCTGTCCTTGTGCTGAATCTGCCCTTCAAACAGGTAGGTGAGGGTCGACAGGCCAATGTGCGGGTGCTGGCGGATGTTCATGCCTTTGCCCGCCGGGTATTCGGTTTCGAGCATGTGATCAAAAAACACGAAGGGCCCGACACTGCGGCACTTGGCGGACGGCAACGGGCGGAGAATCGGCTGGCCTTCGACATCTTCGGCGCGAGGGCGGATCACGAGCGGAGTGGTCATGGTGCGTTCCAGGCTGAGCGGGTAGTGCGTTCGAGCATAACCCGCTTACGTCGCCGTTGCCGCTATTGGCTGAATGCGCCTTCGGACAAATGGGTTTCGATACTGACTTCAGAGGTGGTCATCAGCTTGTGGATAGGGCAGCGGTCGGCGACGCGATGCAGCTCATCGCGCTGGGCATCGGTGAGTACGCCCTTGAGGGTCAGTTTGACGTGCAGCGTGTATTTGCCTTTTTGCTCTTCGCTGTTGTCGCGCTTGACTTCTACGCTGACTCCGGTCAATGGGATGTCTTTCTTCTTGGCATACAACTTCAGGGTCAGGGCTTTGCAGGCACCCAGCGCGGCGTCGAAATAATCGTGGGGTTCCGGCGCCGAGCCTTCACCGCCCGCCGCGACGGGCACGTCGGCGAAGAGTTCGTGGTCATCGATTTGTACGCTGTGGCGAAAACCTTCGGCAGAAACGGTGTTGACGGTAACGGTCATGGGAAACCTCGCAGGCAACGGGAGAATGATTCGATCCAAAAAGACCTTGAAGGTATAGAGCATGGCGCCGCAAGTGCGTTCCGGTTTTCTGCTTCAAAGGGTTTTTTCGCTGAATCGTTACCGTAACAGTAATGGTGTTTTGATATCACTTTTTCGTCTTACGCAAATTTACTACAGCCCGATATCGTCTAACAGCACCAGCTGCCACAGGCAGCGCTTTTGGAAGGAGCCAGCGTAGATGAGTATCAGAAGTCTCAATATTGCGCCCCGCGCGAGTCTCGGTTTTGGCCTGTTGGCGTTAATGGTTTTTGGTTTGGGGGCGTTTGCGTTGCTGCAAATGTCGAACATGCGGGCACAGTCCGATCAGGTCGATGACAACTGGCTGCCCAGCGTGATGGCGGTCGGTGACATGAGTCAGGACATGTTGCGGCTACGGGCCTTGACCATGCGCCTATTGATCAATCGCGATCCGCAGGCGCAGGCACAGAACGTCAGCAAAATCACCGATCTCAAAAACGTGCTCACTGAAGCCCAACAACGTTATGACCAGTTGATCGTGCTGCCCGAAGAGCGGGTGTTGTTCGATCGCTTTAAGGCGGCCCAGGGCAAATATTTGCAGTTTCAGAGCCAAGTGATGGCTGAAGCCACCCAGGGACGGGTGGAAGAGGCCGCGGCGATCCTTAATGGCGAGATGAATCCGCTGGCGGACGAGATCACGGTCACCCTCAAGTCGTTGGTTGACCTGAACCAGCACAATGCCAATCTGGCGACAGAGGCCGGGCGCCAGGTGTTCAATCAGTCGCGAATCTGGGTGGGGGTCATGGTCGGTCTGTCGGCGCTGATTACCATTGGCCTGGCGCTGTTATTGACCCGCAGCATCGTGTTGCCGCTATCGCAGTCGTTGAAGGTCGCCGAAGTGGTTGCCGGTGGTGACCTGACCGCTGCCATCAGCATCGACGGCAAGGATGAGCCGGCGCGTCTGCTGCACGCGCTGAAAAGCATGCAGCAAAGTTTGCGCGAGACCATTCAACGGATTTCCGATTCATCCAATCAATTGGCCTCGGCGTCGGAGGAGCTCAGTTGCGTCACGGAAGACGCTACCCGTGGCCTGCACCAGCAAAGTCTGGAAATCGAGCAAGCGGCCACGGCTGTGAATCAGATGACCGCTGCCGTGGAGGAAGTGGCGAGCAACGCGGCGGCGACTTCGCAAGCGTCGCGCGAGTCCGACCGGATTGCCCAGCATGGCCGCGAACAAGTGCAGCAGACCGTACGCTCGATTGAGTCGCTGGCTGAGGATGTCACCTGCAACGTATCGCAGGTCGAAGATTTGGCGCAGAAGGTCTATGGCATCACCAAAGTCCTCGACGTGATTCGCGCGATTGCCGAGCAGACCAACCTGTTGGCCTTGAACGCCGCCATCGAAGCGGCGCGGGCGGGGGAGGCCGGCCGCGGGTTTGCGGTGGTGGCCGATGAAGTCCGGGCGCTGGCGCACCGCACCCAGCAATCGACCCGGGAGATCGAGCAGATGGTTGCCGGTATCCAGCAAGGTACGGATTCGGCCGTCAGTTCGATGCAGCAAAGTAACGTTCAGGCTCGTTCGACCCTGGAGGCGGCAAAAGCGGCGGGCGTTGCCCTGGAAGATATTGCCTCGGCATTCACCTTGATCAACGAGCGCAACATCGTGATTGCCAGTGCCTCGGAGGAGCAGGCAGCAGTGGCGCGTGAAGTCGACCGCAACCTGATGAACATTCGTAACCTGTCGCAACAGAGTTCGGCGGGGGCCAACCAGACGAGTGCGGCCAGTCAGGAGTTGTCTCGTTTGGCGGTGGATTTGAACAGCCTGGTGGCGCGGTTCTCGGTCTAGATAGCGGGCGAAAAAAAGCCCCGCGAGGGCGGGGCTCTTTCGTGCCGGTGTGAATCAGCTGCCTTTGACTTCCTTGCCGTTGACCGTGCCGTTCAGGAGCATGATGTTGTACTCCTTGCCGTCGGTTTCGACTTGTTGCAGGCGGACCAGCAGGTAGTCCCAATCCTTGGCGAACCACATCACGGTGATGCGTTTGTTCTGCGTCGGGTCGCGTACGCGTTCAACCTTGATTGCATCGATCTTGCCAGCCTTGGTTTCGACTTTTTCCGACCCCAGCACGCGGAAGTCATAAGTGTCGACATCACTGCCATCGACCACCTGATAACTCATGCTTTTCTTGCCGGCGGCAACGTCTTCCTGCAAGGCCAACTGATAGGTGGATTTGTCGAGCATGCCACGGTTGAGTGGAACCTTGACTGCGTCACCGCGATCGGTGCCGGTCACCATCTTGGTGTTCCAGTCAAAATCCAGGTCCGACTTCTTGGCCTTGCCCAGGCCGCCGCGTTCAAAGTGATACGACTCCGGCAGGAGTGTGTCCTTGTCCAGGGTCAGGGTGCTTTCTTCGGACAGGCTGGCGATCATCATCGATGCCTTGAAACTCAGTTTCCATTTGCCGTCGCTGATTTTTGCGAGACTGCGCTCGGCAGTGCCACTCATGGGCAGCTGTTTCCAGTCGGCGGTGTAGCTGGCGGAGAAAGGTTGAAGGTCTGCCGCCTGGGCGAAGGGCAAGGCGAGCAGAGCGCAAGCGAAGAGCAGGGCGCGACGCATAAAATCTCCTAGGTTCGAATCAAGTGGCCGCTGGCCGCGAGTAACTGTCCATCCAGTAAAGCACCTTGCTCACCGAGGGCCAGACGACCTTCGGCAAACCAGCGTACGGCCATCGGGTAGATCAGGTGTTCCTGAGCGTGGACCCGCTGCGCCAGACTCTGCGGCGTGTCCTGTAACTCTACCGGTATTACAGCCTGTACGACCAGTGGTCCGCCATCGAGTTCCTCGGTGACGAAGTGCACGGAGCAGCCGTGCTCGGTGTCTGCGGCTTCCAGCGCGCGCTGATGAGTGTGTAACCCTTTGTATTTGGGCAGCAGCGAGGGATGGATATTGAGCAGGCGAGCTTGATAGTGGCGCACGAATCCAGCGCTGAGAATGCGCATGAAACCGGCCAGTACCACGAGCTTTGGATTGAAGGCGTCGATGAGTTCGATGAGGGCGGCGTCGAAGGCCTCGCGGCCTTCGAAAGCCTTGTGATCCAGCGAGCGGGTGTCGATACCCGCGTCCCTGGCGCGTTGCAGGCCGTAGGCGTCGGCGCGGTTGGAGATCACCGCAGCGATGCGGACCGGGCTGTCGCCGGTCCGCGTGCTGTCGATCAGGGCCTGCAAGTTACTGCCGGTGCCGGACAACAGCACCACGACATCACAGGTCTTAGGCATTAGTGAGCCTTGAGGTTCTTCAGTTCAACCTGAGCCGCGCCTTCGGCAGCGGTGGAGATCTGGCCAATGACCCATGGCTGTTCGCCGGCTTCGCGCAGAACGTTCAGGGCGGCTTCAACGTGCTCCTGAGCCACGCAGATGACCATGCCAACGCCGCAGTTCAGCACGCGGTGCATTTCGTTCTCGTCGACGTTGCCTTTCTCTTGCAGCCAGTCGAACACGGCCGGACGGTTCCAGCTCGCTACGTCAACCACTGCTTGCGCGCCTTTTGGCAGAACGCGCGGGATGTTGTCCAGCAGGCCGCCACCGGTGATGTGGGCCATGGCTTTGACCGCGCCGGTTTCCTTGATCAGCTTGAGCAACGGCTTGACGTAGATGCGGGTCGGAGCCATCAGCAGGTCGGTCAGCGGCTGGCCGTCGAGCTGGGTGTTTTCGATATCGGCACCGGATACTTCGATGATCTTGCGGATCAGCGAGTAGCCGTTGGAGTGCGGGCCGGAAGACGGCAGGGCGAGCAGGGCGTCGCCGGCAGCCACTTTGGAACCGTCGATGATTTCCGATTTTTCCACGACGCCGACGCAGAAGCCGGCCAGGTCGTAGTCTTCGCCTTCGTACATGCCTGGCATTTCAGCGGTTTCGCCGCCCACCAGCGAGCAACCCGACAGTTCGCAGCCAGTGCCGATGCCGGTCACGACTTGGGCAGCGGTGTCGACGTTGAGTTTGCCGGTGGCGTAGTAGTCGAGGAAGAACAGTGGCTCGGCGCCGCAGACCACCAGGTCGTTCACGCACATGGCCACCAGGTCGATGCCGATGCTGTCGTGCTTGTTCAGGTTCAGGGCCAGGCGCAGCTTGGTGCCGACGCCGTCAGTGCCGGAAACCAGCACAGGCTGCTTGTAGCCGGCCGGGATTTCGCAGAGGGCGCCGAAACCGCCCAGGCCGCCCATGACTTCCGGGCGCGCAGTGCGCTTGGCGACGCTCTTGATGCGTTCGACCAATGCTTCACCGGCGTCGATGTCTACACCGGCGTCCTTGTAGCTCAGGGAGGGTTGCTTGCTCATGATCCAGGCCTTTAGGGGGGGATTTCTGGGTAACGACCGAGTCCGTCGGGAGCGCCGAAACTGCGTAGGCGAGAGCCATCCGCGCTATTTGGACACTGCCCGGCTGTTGCCGGTCTGCGAAGGCGCGCGATTTTATCAGGCTTGAGCCGCAGCGGCCATCCTCAGGCCGACAGCAGGGTCATATCCGCCTAAAAAAAACGATATTGCCCGGGGATGATGGCATCCTTCGCGTCTGTATAAAGAATCGCGATTAACCGTCTATCGTTATGGCAGTGCGAAAACTTACCCGGGACGTGTGAATGTTTTACGTCGGGCGATGGTCACAGCCTTGCTCGATCGTCTTCATGCGGTCTGTTCCAGCCGCTCTTGTCGTCAGGAATCTTCCATGCGTTTTTGTCAATTCTTGCTTGTCAGTTGTTTGTCCGTGGTCAGCCTGGTCAGTCATGCCGAAACCGTCAAAGGCCTTTATCAGGTGCGCGAGCCGGTCAATGGCCAGTCGCCCGAGGAGCGCGATCAGGCGACGCAGCGGGCGCTGGATACCTTGGTGCTGCGCCTGACGGGCGACCCGAAGGCCGCTCAGAGCCCGGGGCTGGCAGCGATTCGCAAAGAGCCGCAACAGATTATCAGCCAGTACGGTTTCGAGGCCGGGCCGCCGGAAGTGCTCAAGGTCGATTTCGACCCGGGCACCACGGAGCAGGCTCTGCGCCGCGCCGGCCTGGCCATGTGGGGCGCCAACCGGCCGTCGATCCTGAGTTGGTGGTTGAACGATTCCACCGAAGGTTCCAGCCTGGTCGGCGACGGGCAGGCCAGTGCGGCACCGCTGCGTCGGGCTGCTCAACACCGTGGCTTGCCATTGCGTTTGCCATTGGCGGATTTGAACGAGCAGATCGTCGCGACCGCGCCGAATCTGGAGGCGCCCGATCCGGCACCTTTGCATGCAGCATCGGAGCGCTACAACGCCGACGCGTTGCTGGCGGTACACGCCAAGGAAGAGGGTGGGCAGTGGCAAGCCAAGTGGCAGTTGTGGCTGGGCGACAAGAAAGAAGCCGGTAGCGAACAAGCTGCCGACCAGGCAGCCGTGGCCGATGCGGTGATGCTGGCGGTCGCCGAACGCTTGGCACCGCGTTTTGTGGCCAAGCCGGGTGCCTCGGGCGAGCAATTGCTGGAAGTACAGGGCATGAATCTTGAGCACTACGCGACTTTGGGGCGTTTGTTGGAGCCTTTCGGCGGGCGCGTGCAACGAGTCGAGGGGGACCGGATCCTCTATCGGGTCAATGGCAGCGCCGATCAATTGCGAGCGCAACTGTCCCTGGCGAGGCTCCAGGAAGCGCCGGCAGAGTCAGCACCGGCACCGGTCGCGCCCGTTGCGCCAGCCGCTGGCGGTGCGGTACCTGCTGTCGCGCCCGCAGCGACACCGCAACTGCGTTTTCGCTGGTAGTTTTTCTTTCTTATATAGAAGCAATGGAGTGGTTCATGGGTGATACGCGGCGTTGGTTCTGGCTTGGTGGGGTGCTCCTGCTGTGTGCGTTTGTCTGGTTGTTGCATCCGATCCTGACGCCGTTCCTGGTGGCACTGCTGTTGGCCTATCTGTTCGACCCGCTGGTGGATCGACTGGAAAAAGCCGGCCTGTCTCGCACCTGGGGTGTGGTGACAGTGTTTGCGCTGTTTACCTTGATCTTCACCGCGCTGCTGCTGGTGCTGGTGCCGTTGCTCGCCAGGCAGTTGTTTCGCCTGTATGAACTGGCGCCGCAGATGCTTGATTGGTTGCAGCACACGGCGTTGCCCTGGGCGCAGTCGAAGTTCGGCTTGTCCGACGGTTTCTGGAAGTTCGACAAACTGAAGGCCGCCATCAGTGAGCATATGAGCCAGACCACCGATGTGGTCAGCGTGGTGCTCAGCCATGCCACGGCCTCGGGGTTGGCGCTGATCGGTTTTCTCGCGAACCTGGTGTTGATCCCGGTCGTGAGTTTCTACCTGTTGCGCGATTGGGACCTGATGATGGCCAAAATCCGCAGTTTGCTCCCTCGTGATCGTGAGGAACGTGCGGTAGCGCTGGCCGGTGAGTGCCATGAAGTGTTGGGGGCATTCGTTCGCGGGCAGTTGCTGGTGATGGTGGCCTTGGGAGTGATCTACGCGGCAGGCCTGATGCTGGTCGGATTGGAGTTAGGCCTGTTGATTGGCCTGATTGCCGGCCTGGCAGCGATCGTGCCGTACATGGGATTTATCATTGGCATTGGCGCGGCGCTGATTGCGGGGCTGTTTCAGTTTGGCGGTGACCTGTACCCGATGCTGGGCATTGTCGCCGTGTTCATGGTCGGCCAGGCACTGGAGGGCATGGTACTGACCCCGTTGCTGGTCGGCGACCGCATCGGCCTGCACCCGGTGGCGGTGATTTTTGCGATTCTGGCAGGGGGTGAGCTGTTCGGGTTTACCGGAGTGTTGCTGGCGCTGCCGGTGGCGGCGGTGATCATGGTGCTAGTGCGCCATGTGCATGATTTGTACAAGGATTCCGAGATTTACAGTGGGGCGGACGACCCCGAACTGTAGAGGGGGTCAAGAGGTGAAGGTGGGCTGTCCGGGTTAGTACCGGATCAGCCTGCGGGTGTCATGCGGCTGTCACACGCAACGCCAAAGAAACTGTCACAAAACCGGTGCGTTAACGCAAACCTTTGATTTTGCTTGTGGTCTGTCGCATTGTGCGGCCCGCTTCACGGGTATAAACTTCGCAAACTTTACACAGAGGCCACTAACGGTTCCTTTTGGAACTGTTCAGTCAGCATGAAACCGATTCAGCTGCCCCTAGGTGTGCGTCTGCGTGACGACGCCACCTTTATCAATTATTACCCAGGCGCCAATGCCGCTGCACTCGGCTATGTCGAGCGACTGTGCGAAGCCGACGCCGGCTGGACCGAAAGCCTGATTTACCTCTGGGGCAAGGACGGGGTAGGGCGTACGCACCTGTTGCAGGCTGCATGCTTGCGTTTCGAGCAGTTGGGGGAGCCGGCGGTGTATCTGCCGCTGGCCGAGTTACTCGATCGCGGCATCGAAATCCTCGACAACCTTGAACAGTACGAACTGGTTTGCCTGGATGACTTGCAGGCGGTTGCCGGCAAGGCTGACTGGGAGGAGGCGTTGTTCCACCTGTTCAATCGCTTGCGTGATAGCGGCCGACGCTTGTTGATTGCGGCGTCGACATCTCCGCGTGAGTTGCCAGTGAAACTGGCGGACCTCAAGTCCCGTTTGACCCTGGCCCTGATTTTCCAGATGCGCCCGTTGTCCGACGAGGACAAGTTGCGTGCCCTGCAATTGCGCGCATCCCGTCGCGGATTGCACCTGACCGACGAAGTCGGGCATTTTATCCTGACCCGTGGTACCCGCAGCATGAGCGCGCTGTTCGAGCTGCTCGAGCGTCTCGATCAGGCCTCCCTTCAAGCGCAGCGCAAGCTGACCATCCCGTTCTTGAAAGAAACCCTGGGCTGGTAGAGCCCGCTAAAACCGTGGGTTCTGATGGGGTTCGGCATATTTCAGGCGCCAGAAAAGCCGCTTTCCTGCCAGGGGGCAGGCCGCACGTATGTTTAAAATGGGCTTAAGCGCTTAGATGTTAACGAGAAACCAATAAGTCACAAAAAGTTCGATTGAATTTGCAAATGAGGTTGATAGCGGGCATAGTCTCGACTTCTTTACAACTTCAGCCACGGTCGTGCCCATGCTAAATCGCTTCGCACCCCTCGTGCCTCTCGCACTCGTCACCCTGTTGTTCGGTTGCGCTGCCCACACTCCCGTGGCCCAGCAAGCGCCTCAACAGCAGGTTCAAACCGCTGCAACCGCCCAATCTTCCGCTCTGTACCAGGAAGAACTGGCAACTGAAAAAGAACTGGCCGACTTCGCTGGCGGCAAGTCCTACCAGCTTCCGGCCCTGGCCGACAGCATCCTCGAACGCGGCATGTCCCTGATCGGTACCCGTTACCGTTTCGGCGGTACGACCGAAGCCGGTTTTGACTGCAGCGGCTTCATCGGTTACCTGTACCGCGAAGAAGCGGGCATGAACCTGCCGCGCTCCACGCGCGAAATGATCAACGTGGACGCTCCGCTGGTCTCGCGCAGCAAGCTTCAGCCGGGCGACCTGCTGTTCTTCGCCACCAACGGTCGTCGCGGTCGCGTCAGTCATGCCGGGATCTACCTGGGTGACAACCAGTTCATCCATTCGAGCAGCCGCCGAAGCGGTGGTGTGCGCATCGACAGCCTGGGTGACTCGTACTGGAACAAAACCTTCATCGAAGCCAAGCGCGCCCTCGCGATGGCACCTGCTGCGGGCCCGGAAATCGTCACCGCTCGCAAGTAAGCGGACAGTTTGTAAGGTCAACTTAAAGTCTTACTTGAAGTTTGCCATATAACCGCTAGAATCCTGATGTATGAATGATGGCAAACCGCCTGCGCCCCGCGCAGGCGGTTTTCTTTTCTGCACTCCCGGCAGAAAAAGCCGCAGCCAGATCAGGATGCTCTGCTTATGACGATGTCGGCCCGCCTCGCAATCATGTGCTTCGCAGCACTGCTCAGTGCCTGCGCCAGTCGCACACCGCCACCTGCGCCAGTGGTTCGCGCGCCCATCGTTTTCGGTTCCTCACAAGCCTTTTCGCCAGAAGCGGAAGACGTGCTGTTTCGCGCGTTGGGCCTGGTCGGCACGCCCTATCGCTGGGGCGGCAACACGCCTGACTCAGGGTTTGATTGCAGCGGCCTGATTGCCTACGTCTACCGCGATGTCGCCGGTATTTCCTTGCCGCGCACCACCCGCGAGATGATCTCGATGCAAGCGGCGAATGTGGGCAAGGAAGGCCTGCAAACGGGTGACCTGATTTTCTTCGCCACCCATGGTGGTTCACAGGTCAGTCATGCCGGTATCTACGTCGGAGAGGGGCGTTTCGTCCATGCGCCTGCCACCGGTGGCACCGTGAAACTCGACAGCCTGTCCAAGGCGTATTGGCAAAAGGCTTATTTGAGTGCCAAGCGCGTTCTGCAGCCCGAACATCTAGCACGCAACCCGTAGCGTCAGGAGTCGCTGACCATGACGGCTCGCACACTCAACCTTGATGACGCCCTGTATCAATACCTGCTGGATGTTTCCCTGCGCGAAACGCCGCTGCTCAAGCGTTTGCGCGATGAAACCCAGGCGCTGCCGATGGCGCGTTGGCAGGTGGCACCGGAGCAAGGGCAGTTTCTCGCCTTGCTGGTGAAGCTGACGGGTGCCAGGCGCTTGCTCGAAGTCGGCACCTTCACCGGTTACAGCGCGCTGTGCATGGCGGCAGCGCTGCCGGCTGATGGTTCGCTGATTTGCTGTGACATCCCCGGCGACTACAACGCCATCGCGCGGCGCTATTGGCAGGAAGCAGGGCTTGACCAGCAGGTTGACCTGCGCCTGGCGCCCGCCCTCGAAACCCTGGCTGATCTTGAGCAAAAAGGTCAGTGGGAGCAGTTCGACCTGGTATTCATCGATGCCGACAAGGCCAATTATCCGCGCTATCTGGAGCATGCCCTGCGTTTGCTGCGGGTGGGTGGGATGGCGGTGTTCGATAACACCTTGTGGAGTGGGCGAGTGCTTGAAAGCTGCCCCGAGAGTGCGGACACCCAAGCGATCCAGGCGCTCAACCGGGCCTTGAAAGACGATGCCCGGGTGGACCTGTCATTGTTGCCGCTGGGTGATGGATTGACCCTGTGCCGCAAACGCTAAGCCTCTGTAGGAGCGAGCCTGCTCGCGAAAGCGGCGTGTCAGTCAGCGATTTTGTCAACTGATCGTGCGCAATCGCGAGCAGGCTTGCTCCTACAAGTGCGGCGCATTACTTGATTGCCGACACCCGCCACACCTTGTTCCCCACATCATCCGCCACCAACAGGTCGCCCTGCTGATCGATCACCACGCCCACCGGCCGGCCCATGGCCTCTTCCTTGTCGTTGAGGAAACCGCTGAGGACGTCGACCGGTGTGCCGGCCGGTTTGCCTGCGCTGAACGGCACGAAAATCACTTTATAGCCACTGTGCGGTTTGCGGTTCCACGAGCCGTGCTGGCCAATGAATGCCCCTTGGGTGAAAGGCGCTGGCAGCTTGCTGTTGTCGGCAAAGGTCAGGCCCAGTGACGCGGTGTGCGGGCCGACGGCGTAGTCCGGAGCGATAGCCTTGGCCACCAGGTCGGGATTTTGTGGCTCGACACGAGTGTCGACATGTTGGCCGTAGTAGCTGAATGGCCAACCATAGAAGGCGCCGTCTTTCACCGAGGTGATGTAGTCCGGCACCAGGTCGCTGCCGATTTCATCCCGTTCATTGACCGCGGTCCACAATGCACCGCTCTTGGGTTCCCAAGCCATGCCGTTGGGGTTACGCAGGCCCGAGGCAAAGATCCGGTGCTGGCCGCTGGCGCGATCGACTTCCCAGATCGCGGCGCGGCCTTCTTCCTTGTCCAGGCCGTTTTCGGCGACGTTGCTGTTGGAGCCCACGGTGACGTACAGCTTGCTGCCGTCCTTGCTGGCGATGACGTTTTTCGTCCAGTGGTGATTTATCGGGCCGCCCGGCAGATCGATCACTTTGATCGGCGCAGATTTGATCGCCGTGTCACCGGTTTCGTAATGGAAGCGCAGCAGGCGATCGGTATCGGCGACGTACAGGTCATTGCCGACCAGTGTCATGCCAAACGGTGAGTTGAGGTTTTCCAGAAAAACGCTGCGGGTTTCCGCCACGCCATCGTGGTCCTTGTCGCGCAGCAGGGTGATGCGGTTTGCGCTGGGTACAGTCGCGCCGGCACGGCTCATGACTTTCTTCATGACCCAACCGCGAATCCCTTTGCCGTCTTCGGGTTTGGGTGGGGCGTTGGTTTCTGCCACCAGCACGTCGCCATTGGGCAGCACGTAAAGCCAGCGCGGGTGATCCAGGTCTTCGGCAAAAGCGGCCACTTGAGTGCCCGTGGCGGCGATCGGTTTCATCCCCTGCGGCCAGCCTATGGCCGGGGCGATGTTCACGGTCGGGATCAGGGTTTTATCCGGGGCCGGCAACTGCGGCGAGGGGCCGGTGCCGTCGGAGACTGGCAGGCTGGAGGTCTCGCCACAAGCGGCGAGCCCTCCGGACAGTGCGATGACAAGAATGAGCGGGGGTGTGCGCATGCTGTGGTTCCCTATGAGGGCCTTGTTCCTATCATAGAGAAGTGTTGTCGCCCGATGGTTCAACCCTCAGCCGCGAGCTTCCTTGAACAGCACCGCGATGCCGGGATGATAGTGACCGGCTTCGTTGCGCAACTTGCGGTAGGCGTACGGGAAATACCAGGCGACCGCGCAGGAGTTTTCCTTTTGCAGGTCGTCGACCATGTCCTGGAGCTCTTCCGGCGTGGCGCCTTGCTGGGCTTTTTGCGGGGCGACGAACAGGCAGCCGAGTTTCAGGTCGCTGGCATGGCTCAGGCGCTTGGCGTCGCTGGCGATGTCGAGCAGGGCCTGGGTCAGGTTGAGGCTGTTGACCCGGGGCCAGCGCTGGCTGGTCTGGATATAGGCACGGGTTTCGGTCGAGGCGAGGAATAAGTCGGCGCGGCTGTTGCGTTCGCCTTCTTCGGTCTGTTTGCGGGTGGGCGTCTGTTGCAGTGTCACCATCTCGGCCATCCAGGCCGCGGCGGAGAAAAGGCCGAGGTTGGCTTTTTCGTCATGCCAGTACGGAGCTTCGCCATCGCCGCGAACAGCGTTGTAGCGGTCGATGCATTCAAACCAGCGCTCGAGCACCGGGCGCAGGAATTCCAGCTTTGGATTGCTGATGATCATGCCTTGCATGGGGCTCACCCTTGTTATTTTGATGTGCGGTTGTGGCTCTTTGATATCATTGCGCAGATTGTGGCACAAGATTGACGTCAGTTAATTGATTTTCGACACTTATTTGCCGTACGGCCTCCCGGCTTTAATTGACGCTCCACCCCCAACCCTCTAACCTTCGCGGCTTGTTTCAGGTGCTCTGTGACTTGGGTCGACAGAGTGAAACAGGGAAGCCGGTGAGTGAGTTCTTCTATTGATGGAAGCACCGCGATTCCGGCGCTGCCCCCGCAACGGTAAATGAGTGAAAACTGTGCCTGATGCCACTGCGTCGATTCGATGCGGGAAGGCGCACAGTCTGGCTGCATGCCACTCATGAGCCCGGAGACCGGCCTGATTCATCCAGCGGCATCACGGTGGGCGATGCCAGGCTTGTTGCCTTCTATTCTTGTGCCAGCCCGCCGTTATTCCCGCCTCAACGGAGAGCTCCCCATGACTGATACCCCCGATCGTGACCAACGCCACCTGGCGCGCATGCAGCGCAAGAAAGCGGTGATCGACGAGCGCATCGCCAATTCCCCGAACGAATGCGGCCTGTTGCTGGTGCTGACCGGCAACGGCAAAGGCAAGAGCAGTTCGGCCTTCGGCATGCTTGCCCGCGCCATGGGCCACGGCATGCAATGCGGCGTGGTGCAGTTCATCAAGGGCCGCAATAGCACCGGCGAAGAGCTGTTCTTCCGGCGCTTTCCCGAGCAGGTGCGCTTTCACGTGATGGGCGAAGGGTTTACCTGGGAAACCCAGGACCGCCAGCGCGATATCGCTGCCGCCGAAGCCGCCTGGGCGGTCTCGCGGGAGCTGCTGCGCGATCCCTCCATCGGCATGGTGGTGCTCGATGAATTGAACATCGCCCTCAAGCATGGCTACCTCGATCTCGACCAGGTGCTCAGCGATCTGCACGCCCGGCCACCGATGCAGCACGTGGTGGTCACCGGTCGTGCCGCCAAACCGGAAATGATCGAGCTGGCCGACACCGTTACCGAAATGGGCATGATCAAGCACGCCTTCCAGGCCGGCATCAAAGCGCAAAAAGGCGTCGAACTGTGAGTCAACCCCGACACTGTCCGGCGGTCTTGATTGCCGCGCCGGCCTCCGGCCAGGGCAAGACCACCGTCACCGCGGCACTGGCTCGATTGCACCGCAATCAGGGGCGCAAGGTTCGCGTGTTCAAGTGCGGCCCGGATTTTCTCGACCCGATGATCCTTGAGCGTGCCAGCGGTGCGCCGGTGTATCAACTGGACATGTGGATGGTCGGCGAGCAGGAGAGTCGCCGACTGCTGTGGGAAGCCGCCGCTGAAGCTGACCTGATCCTGATCGAAGGCGTGATGGGGCTGTTCGACGGCACGCCGTCGAGCGCCGATCTGGCGCGGCATTTCGGCGTGCCGGTGCTGGCTGTGATCGACGGCACCGCCATGGCCCAAACCTTCGGTGCCTTGGCCCTGGGGCTGGCGCGTTACCAACCGGACTTGCCGTTCGCCGGCGTGCTGGCCAATCGCGTCGGCACCTTGCGCCATGCGCAACTGCTCGAAGGCAGCCTGACCGAAGGGTTGCGCTGGTACGGCGCGCTGTCGCGGGAAACCGGAATCGAATTGCCGAGCCGACACTTGGGGCTGGTGCAGGCTAGCGAGTTGAACGATCTCGACCTGCGCCTCGATGCGGCGGCCGATGCCCTGGCCAGCAGTTGCGAAGTCGCGCTGCCGCCAGCGGTCGAATTTGCCGCCCCCGATGTCATCGACCTCGAGCCGTTGCTCGCGGGTGTGCGCATTGCCGTGGCCCGTGACGAAGCCTTTGCGTTTACTTACGGCGCGAGCCTGGATGTGCTGCGGGCGATGGGCGCTGAGCTGTCGTTCTTCTCGCCGATCCGCGACTGTGAGTTACCGGAAGCGGACAGCCTGTACCTGCCGGGGGGTTACCCGGAGCTGCACCATGTCGCGCTGGCGCATAACACGGCGATGGTTGATTCGATCCGCGCCCACCACCGGGCGGGCAAACCGCTGCTCGCCGAATGTGGCGGCATGTTGTACCTGCTCGATTCCCTGACCGATGTCGAAGGCACTCGCGCTGAACTGGTGGGGCTGCTGGCCGGTGAGGCGGTGATGCAGAAACGCTTGGCAGCGCTGGCATTGCAAGCGGTGGAATTGCCCGAAGGTTCGCTGCGCGGGCATACCTATCACCATTCGCTGACCACCACCGAGCTGACGCCGATTGCCCGGGGCTTGAGCCCTAACGGCGGGCGCGGCGCGGAGGCGGTTTATCGAGAGGGGCGGATGACGGCCTCCTATGTGCATTTTTATTTTCCATCCAATCCCTCGGCGATTGCCGCGCTGTTTGCGCCGGACCTTGAGGCCGCCTTCGCTGGCAAGTCAGCGCCTACAAAGGATCACCTAAACCCTGTGGGAGCGGGCTTGCTCGCGAAGAGACCATGAGCGACAACGCATTCTCAGAAGCCGAACGCGCTGCGGTCTATCGCGCCATCGCCGAACGCCGCGACATGCGCCATTTCAGCGGCGGCACCGTCGAGCCGCCATTGCTCCAGCGCCTGCTCGAAGCCGCACACCAGGCACCCAGTGTCGGCCTGATGCAGCCCTGGCGCTTCATCCGCATCAGTGATCGCGTCTTGCGCGGGCAAATCCAGGCCTTGGTGGAGCAAGAGCGCGTGCGCACCGCCGAAGCCCTCGGCGAGCGCAGCGATGAGTTCATGACGCTCAAGGTCGAAGGCATCAGCGATTGCGCCGAGGTGCTGGTCGCTGCCCTGATGGACGACCGCGAACGGCATATTTTCGGCCGTCGTACCTTGCCGGAAATGGATATGGCTTCGTTGTCCTGCGCCATCCAGAACCTGTGGCTGGCGTCCCGCGCCGAAGGGTTGGGCATGGGCTGGGTATCGCTGTTCGAACCGCAAGCCCTGGCCGAATTGCTGAGGTTGCCGCCCGGCGCCAAACCGCTCGCGGTGCTTTGCCTGGGGCCGGTCAAGGAGTTTTATCCGGCGCCGATGCTGGTGCTCGAAGGCTGGGCGCAGGCGCGTCCGTTGCATGAGTTGCTGTATGAAAATTATTGGGGAGTGAGTCAATGAGTGTGGCGTTATTGAGTGTCGCCGCGGTGGCGCTGGATGCGCTGCTCGGTGAACCCAAACGCTGGCATCCGCTGGTGGCGTTCGGCCGTTTTGCCGAGCGCATCGAGCAACGTTTCAACGGCGGCGGTCGTGGTTGGCGCAGCCATGGCGTCACCGCATGGGTGATCGCCGTGGTGCCGCTGACGCTATTGGCCACGGCCTTCTCCTGGGCGCCTTATGTCGGCTGGATCGTCGAGATTCTCGCGCTCTATTGCGCCCTCGGCATGCGCAGTCTCGGTGAGCATGTCGAACCTGTGGCCAAGGCGTTGCGCAGCCATGACCTGGAAACGGCGCGCACCCGTGTTGGCTATCTGGTCAGCCGCCAGACCAGTGAACTGGATGAAACCGAAGTCGCCCGGGCTGCGACCGAGTCGGTGCTGGAAAACGGCAGCGATGCGGTGTTCGCCGCGTTGTTCTGGTTTGCCGTGGCGGGTGCGCCGGGCGTGGTGCTCTATCGCCTGAGCAATACGCTGGATGCGATGTGGGGTTATCGCAACGAGCGCTTCGAACGCTTTGGCTGGGCGGCGGCGAAGATCGATGACGTGCTCAATTACATTCCTGCGCGGCTGGTGGCACTGACCTATGCGCTGCTGGGCAAAACCCGGATGGCGTTGAAATGCTGGCGTACTCAAGGCCCGACCTGGGATAGCCCGAATGCTGGTCCGGTGATGGCGGCGGGTGCGGGAGCGCTTGGTGTCGAATTGGGCGGAGCGGCGATTTATCACGGCCAATTGCATCAGCGTCCGCCGCTCGGCGAAGGTGTGCCGGCGGATGCCGACTCCATCGACCGGGGCTGGCAATTGGTCCAGCGCGGGGTATGGTTGTGGTTGCTGATTTTGTGCCTGGGGGCCGAATTTTATGCTTGAGCACGGTGGCCGATTGCGCAAGGCGGCGCTTGAGTACGGAATAGACGAAGCTGACTGGCTGGACCTGTCCACGGGCCTCGCACCCTGGCCGTTCCCGGTGCCGGAGATCCCCCTGCGGGCCTGGGCTCGATTGCCCGAAGCCGACGACGGACTGGAGCAAGCGGCCTGTGATTATTACGGCACCTTGCAGGCGTTACCGGTGGCCGGCTCGCAAATGGCCATTCAACTGCTGCCGCGTTTGCGTCGAGCGGGCAAGGTCGGCGTGCTGTCGCCATGTTATGCCGAACACGCCGAGGCGTGGCGTCGCAACGGCTATATCGTGCGCGAGGTTGTGGAGCAGGAAGTCGACTTCTTCATCGACAGTTTCGATGTGCTGGTGGTGGTCAATCCGAATAACCCCACGGGCCTGAGCCTGACGCCCAGTCGCCTGCTCGACTGGCACGCACGACTGGCCCAGCGCGGTGGCTGGCTGGTGGTGGACGAAGCGTTCATGGACGTCACGCCGCAACTGAGCCTGGCGCCGTTTGCCCATCAGGTCGGACTCATCGTATTGCGTTCCTTCGGCAAGTTTTTCGGCTTGGCCGGTGTGCGCCTGGGCTTTGTGCTGGCCGAGCGCAAGTTGCTCAAGCTGCTGGCGGAACAAGTCGGGCCGTGGGCCGTGAGCGGGGCCAGCCGGGTAGTGGGCCAGGCCTGCCTGCGCGACAACGAAGGGCAGGCGCGGCAACGGCTGCGCGCCGAGGAGGCCAGCGAGCGTCTGGCGGCGCTGCTAGAGCAACACGGTTTCAAGCCACACGGCGGTTGCGCGCTGTTCCAGTGGCTGGTGACCGAGTGCGCCGAAATGCTGCATGAATTCATGGCCCGGCGCGGCATTCTCCTACGCTTGTTCACGCACAACAGCAGCCTGCGATTCGGCTTGCCCGGTGACGAAACTGACTGGGTGCGGCTGGCGCAGGCCTTCGAAGAATTTGCCAAGGAAACCCCATGACCACGCTGATGGTGCAGGGCACCACCTCGGATGCCGGCAAAAGCACACTGGTGACTGCGTTGTGCCGTTGGGCCGCGCGCCAGGGTGTCAGGGTGGTGCCGTTCAAGCCGCAGAACATGGCGCTCAACAGTGCCGTGACCGCCGACGGTGGTGAAATCGGCCGCGCGCAAGCCGTGCAGGCCCAGGCCGCGCAGCTCGAACCGCACACTGACATGAACCCGGTGTTGCTCAAGCCCAACAGTGACACCGGCGCCCAAGTGATCATTCATGGCCGCGCCGTCACTACCATGAACGCCGTTGCCTATCACGACTACAAAAGCATCGCCATGCAAGCGGTGTTGGCCTCGCACGAGCGCCTGAGCGCGGCGTATCCACTGGTGATGGTCGAAGGCGCCGGCTCGCCAGCGGAAATCAATTTGCGCGCTGGCGATATTGCCAACATGGGTTTTGCCGAAGCCGTGGATTGCCCGGTGGTGCTGATTGCCGACATCAATCGCGGCGGGGTCTTCGCGCATTTGGTGGGCACCCTTGAATTGCTGTCGTCCACTGAGCAGGCGCGGGTCAAAGGCTTCATCATCAATCGTTTCCGCGGCGACATCGCGTTGCTGCAACCGGGACTCGATTGGCTCGAAGAACGCACCGGAAAACCGGTGATCGGCGTGCTGCCCTATGTGATGGACCTGCACCTGGAAGCCGAGGACGGCATCGATCAACGCCAGACCGATAAAGCCGAACAAGTGCTGAAAGTCGTGGTGCCGGTGCTGCCGCGCATCAGCAATCACACCGACTTCGATCCGCTGCGCCTGCATCCGCAGGTGGACCTGCAATTCATCGGCCCCGGCCAGGCGATTCCGCCGGCCGACCTGATCATTCTTCCCGGCTCGAAAAGCGTGCGCAGCGACCTCGCGTTCCTTCGCGCCAACGGCTGGGAAACCGCCATCGCCCGGCACCTGCGTTATGGCGGCAAACTGCTGGGGATCTGCGGCGGCTTGCAGATGCTCGGCGAGCAAGTGCATGACCCGCTGGGCCTTGAAGGTGCACCGGGTTCCAGTGCCGGTTTGGGTTTGCTGGCGTTCCAGACCCAGCTCGAGCAAGAGAAGCAATTGCGCAATGTGCGCGGTCGTCTGGCGCTGGAAGATGCGCCGGTTTCAGGCTATGAAATTCATGCGGGTGTAACCTGCGGGCCAGCGCTGGAAAACGCCGCTGTGCATCTGGATGACGGCCGCTGCGACGGTGCGCAAAGTGCGGACGGCCAGATTTTCGGCACCTACCTGCACGGGCTGTTCGAGTCGCCGGCGGCGTGCACTGCGCTGCTGCGTTGGGCCGGGTTGCAAGAGGTGCAGGACGTGGATTACCACGGCTTGCGTGAGCGGGATATCGAGCGGCTGGCGGATCTGGTGGAGAAGCATCTGGATACCGCGATGTTGCGGCAGCTCTGCGGAATTTGAGGCGCCTTCCATGGCCTCTTCGCGGGCAAGCCCGCTTCCACAGAGATTTGGGTTGATCAGGAAATTTGCGTAAACCTCGTCACCCTGTAGGAGCGGGCTTGCCCGCGAAGAGGCCAGCCGCCTCACCGAAGATTTAAAGGAAACAACCATGCTCCAACTGATCCTCGGCGGCGCCCGCTCCGGCAAAAGTCGCCTGGCGGAAAAACTCGCCAGTGACAGCGCCCTTGCCGTCACCTACATCGCCACCAGCCAGCCACTCGATGGCGAAATGAGCGAACGGGTGGCCCATCACCGCGCCCGTCGTCCTGCGCAATGGGCATTGATCGAAGAACCGCTGGAACTGGCCCGGGTGTTGCGCGAAAACGCCCGTGCCCAGCGCTGCCTGCTGGTGGATTGCCTGACCCTGTGGCTGACCAATCTGCTGATGCTCGACGATGCGCAGCGCCTGCAAGCCGAACGCGATGCATTGCTGGACTGCCTGGCATCGCTGCCGGGTGAAATCATTTTTGTCAGCAACGAGACCGGAATGGGTGTCGTGCCGCTGGGCGAATTGACTCGCCGCTATGTCGATGAAGCCGGTTGGCTGCATCAAGCCCTGGCTGAGCGCTGTCAGCGTGTCGTCCTGACCGTCGCCGGCCTGCCCCTGACTTTGAAAGGAACTGCGTTATGACTCAATCCTGGTGGCTGAACCCCTGCAAGCCGGTCGATACCCAAGTGGTCGAACAGGCGCAGGCGCGGCAGCAGCAACTGACCAAACCGGCCGGCTCCCTCGGCCAGCTTGAATCGCTGGCCGTGCAACTGGCGGGTTTGCAGGGGCGGGTCAAGCCGAGCCTGGAGCAGGTGTGGATCGCGATATTTGCTGGTGACCATGGTGTCGTCGCCGAAGGTGTGTCGGCGTTTCCCCAGGAAGTCACCGGGCAGATGCTGCATAACTTCGTCAGCGGTGGCGCGGCCATCAGCGTGCTGGCGCGACAGCTCGGCGCGTCCCTTGAGGTGGTGGACCTCGGGACGGTTACGCCGTCGCTGAACTTGCCGGGTGTGCGGCACCTGAATGTCGGGCCCGGCACGGCAAACTTTGTCCAGGGGGCGGCCATGACCCCGGCGCAGGGCGAACTCGCTTTGCAGGCAGGGCGCGACAGTGTGCAGCGGGCCGTCGCCAGTGGTGCGCAGTTGTTTGTCGGTGGTGAAATGGGCATCGGCAACACCACTGCTGCCAGCGCCGTGGCGTGTGCCTTGCTCGATTGCCCGGTAAGCCATTTGACCGGGCCGGGTACCGGGCTCAATGCCGAAGGGGTCAGCCACAAGGCCCAGGTCATCGAGCGCGCCCTGGCCTTGCATGGCGCGCAGCGTGGCGATGCCTTGCAGACCTTGTTCAACCTCGGCGGCTTTGAGATTGCGGCGCTGGCCGGCGCCTATCTCGCCTGTGCCCAAGAAGGTGTCGCGGTGTTGGTGGATGGCTTCATTTGCAGTGTCGCGGCGCTGGTGGCGGTGCGCTTGAACCCGGCATGCCGTGAGTGGCTGTTGTTCGGCCATCGCGGTGCTGAGCCGGGGCATCGCCATGTGCTGGAAACCTTGAATGCGCAAGCGGTGCTCGACCTTGGCCTGCGCCTGGGTGAAGGCAGCGGTGCGGCATTGGCCATTCCGCTGTTGCGCCTGGCGTGCGACCTGCACGGGCAGATGGCGACCTTCGCTGAAGCCGCCGTGGCAGATCGCCCGGCATGACCTTGCATGTGGATATGTTGCGTCACGGTGAAACCGAATGCGGCGGCGGCCTGCGCGGCAGCATCGATGATGCGCTGACCGACACGGGCTGGGCGCAGATGCGCGCTGCCGTGGTCGGGCAGGGGCCGTGGGATCGCGTGGTCAGCTCGACGTTGCAGCGTTGCGCACGATTTGCCGAGGAGCTCGGTGCGCAATTGGCGGTGCCGGTGCACCTGGATAAAGACCTGCAGGAATTGCATTTTGGTGCCTGGGAAGGGCAGAGCGCGGCGGCGTTGATGGACATCGACGCGCAGGCGCTGGGGCTATTCTGGGCCGATCCATATTCCTTCACGCCGCCGCAGGGTGAACCGGTAAGCGATTTTTCGACGCGGGTGCTGGCCGCGCTGGAGCGTTTGCACACGACCTTTGCGGGTGAACGCATTCTGCTCGTCAGTCATGGCGGCGTGATGCGTTTGTTGTTGGCGCAAGCGCGGGGACTGCCACGCGAGCAGTTGCTCAACGTTGAGGTCGGGCATGGCGCACTGTTTTCGCTGACGGTGGAACCTGCCGGCTTATTGAAGGAACTGCGCTGACCATGCTGCCATTCTGGATCGCCCTGCAATTTCTCAGCAGCCTGCCGATTCACTTGCCGGGCATGCCTGAGTCTCGGGAGCAGGGGCGTACGCTGCTGTTCTACCCGTTGGTGGGGTTGCTGTTTGGCGCGATTCTGTGGACGGTCAACTGGCTGTTGCTCGGCACGCCGACGCTACTGCACGCGGCGCTGTTGCTGTGTGTTTGGGTGCTGCTCAGCGGTGGATTGCATCTGGATGGCCTGGCCGACAGTGCCGATGCCTGGCTCGGCGGATTTGGCGACCGCGAGCGTACGCTGACCATCATGAAAGACCCGCGCAGCGGACCGATTGCGGTGGTGACGCTGGTGTTGGTGTTGTTGCTCAAGTTCACCGCGT
Organism: Pseudomonas sp. NFX15; assembly: GCF_049132105.1. NCBI lineage: Bacteria > Pseudomonadati > Pseudomonadota > Gammaproteobacteria > Pseudomonadales > Pseudomonadaceae > Pseudomonas > Pseudomonas sp. NFX15. The sequence goes on along the minus strand of NZ_JAFMPV010000024.1, from coordinate 15,533 downwards.
TGCTGGCGCTGATAGAACAGCCGCATTCGCAGGCGTTGGTCATCGTGCCGCTGATCGGTCGCAGTGCATTGCTCGGTTTGTTCCTGACCACGCCGTATGTGCGTGCCGGTGGTTTGGGGCAGGCGCTGGCTGATCATCTTCCGCGTTCGGCGGGCAAGCAGGTGTTGGCGGTGAGCGCGTTGGCGTGTGTGTTGATTGCCGGCGTTAGTGGGGTGCTGGCGCTGGTGCTGGCTGCACTTGGGTTTGTCTGGTTGCGGCAGGTGATGCTGCGGCGTCTGGGTGGTACGACGGGGGATACGGCGGGGGCGATGCTGGAGTTGTTGGAGGTGGGGGTGTTGGTTGGATTGGCGTTGACCTGAGGCCTGCACACAAAATATCTGACAGTCCCGAATGCGATCACTGAATGCAGCCCAGGTAACTTGATTTAACTGACTCGCGGGTATATACACGCACCATGCTCGATTCCCAATGTTTATGCATCAACCTGCGTCGCGCCGCCCGTGGCGTCAGCAGGCATTACGACGGCGCTCTCGACGGCTTCGGGATCAACGTTGCGCAATATTCTTTGTTGTGCAATCTGCAGCGTCTGGATCAGCCGAGCATCTCGACCCTGGCCGAGGCCATGGGCCTGGATCGCAGCACCCTGGGGCGCAATTTGCGGGTGTTGGAGGGCGAGGGCCTGGTGAGGCTGGTCGAGGGCGAGGACATGCGCAACCGCATCGTCGTGCTCACCGACGCGGGTGCAGAGCGCCTGAAGGCAGCGTTGCCGGCGTGGGAAGCCGCGCAGCAACGTCTGATCGATCGCCTGGGCGCCGAGAAACGCGAAATCTTGTTGAAGCTGCTGGACGAACTGGCCTGACGCCGGTTTTTTCGACCTCAAGCGGGTATATACCCGCTACCGGAGAATAATAATGACATCGATGTGGCGTACGTGTGGCTGGGTGCTGTTGGGGAGTGCGCTGATCCTGGCGCTGTCCCTGGGCGTGCGTCATGGCTTCGGGCTGTTCCTGGCGCCGATGAGCAGCCAGTTTGGCTGGGGTCGTGAAGTCTTCGCCTTCGCCATCGCCTTGCAGAACCTGATCTGGGGCCTTGCCCAGCCATTCACCGGTGCACTGGCCGACCGTTTCGGCGCGGCAAAAGTGGTGTTGATCGGTGGCGTCCTCTACGCGGTCGGGCTGATTTGCATGGGCCTTTCCGATTCGGCGATGACCCTGTCCCTGAGCGCCGGCCTGTTGATCGGCCTCGGGCTGTCCGGTACGTCGTTCTCGGTGATTCTCGGCGTGGTCGGTCGCGCCGTTGCGCCGGAAAAACGCAGCATGGGCATGGGGATCGCCAGTGCCGCCGGTTCGTTCGGTCAGTTCGCGATGCTGCCCGGCACCCTCGGTTTGATCGGCTGGCTCGGCTGGTCGACAGCGCTGCTGGCGCTGGGTTTGCTGGTGGCGTTGATCGTGCCGTTGGTGAGCATGCTCAAGGACAAACCGCTGCCGGTCCTGGGCCACGAGCAAACCCTCGGTGAAGCGCTGCGCGAAGCCTGCTCCCATTCGGGATTCTGGCTGCTGGCGTTCGGTTTTTTTGTCTGCGGCTTCCAGGTGGTGTTCATCGGCGTGCACTTGCCGGCCTACCTGGTGGACCAGCATCTGCCCGCAACCGTCGGCACCACGGTGCTGGCGCTGATCGGCCTGTTCAACATTTTCGGCACCTACACGGCGGGATGGCTCGGCGGGCGCATGTCCAAGCCGCGTTTGCTCACCGGTTTATACCTGCTGCGGGCGGTGGTCATCGTGTTGTTCCTGTGGGCGCCGGTGACCTCTGCGTCGGCGTACCTGTTCGGCATGGCCATGGGCTTTTTGTGGTTGTCGACCGTGCCATTGACCAACGGTACGGTGGCGACCTTGTTTGGCGTGCGTAATCTGTCCATGCTCGGCGGTATTGTTTTCCTGTTCCACCAGCTCGGTTCGTTCCTCGGCGGCTGGTTGGGCGGCGTGGTGTACGACCGTACCGGCAGCTATGACCTGATCTGGCACGTAGCGATTCTCTTGAGCCTGTTGGCGGCCGCCCTGAACTGGCCGGTGCGCGAACGGCCGGTGGCGCGCCTGCAAACACAGATGAGTGCGACATGAACAGCCTTTGGCCTCGGATCACGATTTTTGCCATCTGTGCGTTGTTGCTGGCCCTGACATGGTGGGGCTGGCATCAGGGCGGGCTGGCGCTTTTGCAGTTGGGCATGAGCATTTGCTAGAAAGCGGCTTGCGAGCCGGCGCTGATGGCGAGTAACGTCAGGTTTTGACCCCTGCTCAAGGATGCATCGAGATGCTCAAGCGCTGGTGTGCTGTTCCCGCGTTGCTGATGGCGTTGTCCGGTCTGACCTGGGCTGCGGATTGCCCGGAAGCACTGCAAGGCTCGCTGCCGAAGTTGCGGGCCAAAGAATCCATCAACCTGTGTCAGCGCTACGCCGACAAACCGTTGGTGGTGATCAATACGGCCAGCTTCTGCGGCTTCGCACCGCAATTCGAGGGCCTTGAGGCACTCAATCAGCGCTACAAGGCGCAAGGCCTGGAGATGTTGGGTGTGCCGTCCAACGACTTCAAGCAAGAGTCCAAGGACAGCGCCGAGACGGCGAAAGTCTGCTATGCCAACTACGGCGTGACCTTCACCATGACCGAGCCGCAGAAGGTGCGGGGTGACGATGCCACCCACCTGTTTCAGGTACTGGCCCGGCAGAGCAGTGCTCCGAAGTGGAATTTCTACAAATACGTGATCGACCGGCAGGGCAACGTGATCGCCAACTTTTCCAGCCTGACCAAACCGGACGATCCTGAGTTTCTGGCCGCGGTGGAAAAGGCCATTGCTTCGGCGCCGCTGAAACCCTGATCCAAAGGCGTAAAAAAGCCCCGTGTCGGTGACCCGAACGGGGCTTTTTTGTGGGCGAGGGGTTAACCCCGCCGTGCAGCATCAGAAGCGGTAGGTTGCGCCAACACCGAAACCGTTTGCCGAGTTTTCATACTTGGAGTCGTAGGTTTGGCCACGATCGTTTTCGTTTCTGATCTTGACCGACTCTTCTTGCAGGTACGAGTAGGCGACGTCGATGGTCAAGTCTTCGGTCGGGCTCCAGCCAGCACCGATGCTGAAGATGGTCCGGTCGCCGGTAGGGATACGTGGCGAGCGGTCGACGTTGTTGGTCGGCGACTGATCGAAGGACAGGCCGGTACGCAGGACCCACTCCTTGTTCAACTGGTACGAAGTACCAATGGCGTAAGCCCAGGTGTCGTGCCAGTTTTGTTCTTCGGTGATTTCACCGAACTGACCCGCCAACAACGGTTGTACACCATCGTTTTTGACGGTGATGTTTTTCAGTTGGCTCCAACGGGTCCAGGTGGTACCCGCGTAAGCGGTCCACTTGTCGTTCAGCACCTGGGTGACCGAGAAGTCCACGGATTCAGGCGTGGTGATCTTCAGCGAAGCATCGTACTTCTGGTTGGCACCGAGCCCGATTGCGCCCAGCACGCCGTAGTTGACCTTGGTATTGCCTTCGAGCTTGTAGTCGACTTTCGAATGGTAGGTCAGGCCCAGGCGGGTGGTGTCGGTCGCTTGAACCAGCACGCCGACGTTGTAGCCCAGCGCGGTGTCGTCACCCTCGATCTTGACCTTGCCGTCCGGTGCGGCCTGGGTGATCGACAGGTTCGATTCCAGGGTACCGTCGATGCGGTTGATGGTCGGGCCGAAACCGATCGACACCTTGTCGTTGAAGGCGTAGCTGACGGTCGGCTGGAAGGTGATGACTTGTACTTCGGATTTGCTGCCGAAGTAACGGCCGGCAAAGCCGTTTTCGTAATCGGTAATCAGGCCGAACGGCACGTACACACCCAAGCCGAATGCCCAGTGGTCATCAATTGGTTTGACGTAGAAGCCCATAGGTACGGAGGTGAAGGGCACCATGTCGCCTTTGTTGCTGCCGCCGTTAGGGCTGGAACTGGCGTCGCTGATATCGGTCTTGGCATCGAGGAACGCAACGCCACCGGTCACTTGTTCGCGCTTGATGCGCGACATGCCGGCAGGGTTGCCATAAACAGTGCTTGCGTCATCGGCAGAAGAAGATCGCCCGGCGTACCCAGTCCCCATCCCGCTGATGCTGTGCTCGTTGATGGCAAAGCCAGCGGCGAAGATCTGGGAGGATGCCATGGCAACGGCGAGGCTAATGGTGGATTTGAGCATTACTTTTTTCATTATTAGAACTCCTGGTGATCACCGGGGCGAAAATTACCAACATTTTCGTCCCAGCGCCATAGCCTGTATGGCCTGATTTAGAGCGGTTTTGTAGGACAATCCGACCATATTCGCGACGTGTTGCGCGATCTTGGATCCAACGGTATCAGCAGGCTACCTGATTCAGCGGCGAAACACAGGTCTGCCAGGCACAGGTGAAGTCACGCAGGCGCCCTTGGGGGTGAAATGTCTGGCGCCAGATTCTGGCCATGCCCAGCAGATCATCGGAGGCGGGGAGGGGGGTGTTCTGTTCTTCCACCAACAGCCAGGCGATGGCTGTGGCGTAACGCAGGTTGACGGTCAATTCGAGGTGCGGCCCACTCAAAAAAGCGTGCTGGCTGGCCAGGCCGCGGACCAGACTGGCGCGCTCCGGATCCAGCGCCAGGTAATGATCCCAAAGGGCTTGGTGTCGCGGCTCGGCGATGCGGTAAAGGCCGTGTCCGCGGCGGTCATGCAGGGCGGAACCAAGGGCTGACTGGCTGGCGGCAATGCCCAGCAGCAGGGATTCGGCAGTAGCGCTATGGCGTCCGAGATAGATCAGGGTCGGACGAATCACATAACGGCACAGTTCGCTGGCAGCGATACCCATAAAACCCTCGAAACCTCAATTGGACGGCGATACCTGAAGGGGGGCTTGGCAGCAGTGAATCGGCTCAGGCTCGCCGCAAGCGGGTCACGCCGCTTGAGTTGAAGTGTAGTGTCATATTCGCGACGTAAAGGCCTGTTTTTAAAATATTTCCAGCGACCCGTTATAACGCTTATATCGGTTGGTGCTTAGTCGTGGTGCGTACAGAGGGAAACATCGGGCAATGAAAAGCCCCGCTTTTTGGGCGAGGCTTTCGTTTTTTCAGCCTTTCTGGCGTCTCAGGCAACCAGTGCCTGACGGGTACGCTCGATCACAGCCTGCAGCGGCTCTGCGCTGGAGTATTGATCGGGGTACAGGCGTTCGCTGTGACGGGCGATGCCGTGTTCGTTGACCAGGGTGAAGCTGAAGCAGCCTTTGCGAGCGGCCATGATCAGGCAGTTCATTGGTGCAAAAGCGTTGGTGAGGGTGCGGATGGCATCCTGGGTATGGATTTGAGTAGACATTATTGGGTGTTCCTACAAATGACACGGATATGAACCGTGCAACGTTAAAACGTTCCAGTAACATCGATCACCATTGATCGAACGAAGAACCCGACTGGAACAAAGCAGCCAGTTTGAAGCGCTGATAAGTTGGCGCGCTTGGGCTGGCAGGTAGGTACTTAGGAGGGCAGGCAACACATCGAGGGCAAAGGTTCTGGGCCCGGGGTGAAGATCCTGATCAATTTGCAGGTTGGTTCGAGCAGAGTAAGCGGGCGGAGCAACAGCCTTTGTTTTCGATTCAAAGGTTGCGTCGGCGCAAGATTTACCTGGAAACCATCGAGGTGGTCGATCCCGCTTTTTCGGCAAAGGCTTCCGTTGGGAAGGCTGACCGGGGGGATTTGTTCGACCAGAATTGACTTTCAGCTTGGTACTAACGCCGCGGATACTAACGGATTGAACTGGCCAAGGGAAGTGTGTTAGCCAAAAAAATTGCCGGGCGGGTACGTTAGCGGGTGTTTTTCCTTGCGATGGCGTGCCGAGAGTTGCGTTTTACTTCCGGTGAAAGGCCTTGCCCCAGGGAGGAATCCGACCATCGGTCAGCGATATTTTCAGATATGCCAGCATCAAAAAAACCGGTTCACCCAGGTTTATTCCCAGATATGAGGAAAAAACGCGCCGAAAAAGTACATCGATATAACCGCCGCGAAGGCACTTGTACACATAAGTGACGCAGCTTGTCACCGCGCTGTCATCTCAGGTTCAGGGGTAACGACTGCCTGCATCAAAAATTTAAGTCAATGAAAAACATCGCTTTTTTTTACTGGTGAAAAAATCGTCAGTTTGACTGCAAGCCCCATTCTACAGGGCTTTGCGCGGGTTCAAGGGCGGTTGTCCACTGAGTTATCCACAGCTTCTGTGGATTGTCCCGAGCGCTTGCTCTAGGACGAGCGTGCCGGGACATTTTCAGCTTTACCTGTAAGAAAAAGAGAGTAAAGTTGCGCGCCTTCCGATCTGCCCCACAGTGCTTTATGAAGTTTCGTTCACCTCTCGTTTCCTCTTCCCCCACATCTCCCACCGTTGCCCCTCCCAAGCGCTTTTCCATGCGTGTGGCAGAGTGGTTACTGGACAGTCCGCACCTGGGCGAAAACCGTAACGTCAAACACATTGCCGGACGTCTGCTCAAACAACCGGCTCGTGAAGGCGTGGTGGCGGCGCAAAGTCGTCTTGGCCAGTTGATGTGTCGCGAATGCGAAAATGCCCGGGATCGCCGGATCGGCCAGGACCTGCTGCGTCAGGCCGCGCGGGCAGGCGATCGCCGCGCTCAACAGGAACTGGGCCTGGTCGAAGACTGAGCTGTCCAAGACGTAGCACCTTGGTTAACCTTCAGGCTTTATCCCAATGGCAGGAGTGGTTATGGCGATGGACTTGACCAGCGTATTGCTGGGGCTGGCTGGGGCCGCGCTGCCGTTGCTGGTACTGGCCTGGCAACTTCAACGCCGCGCCAACACGACGCAAGCGGAAGTGGCCCTGCTGCAAGAACGCCTGGCCATGGCACAACTGGCGCAGGACGGTTTGAATGCGCAGCTTGAAACCAGTCGCGATGAAGTCGTTGACCTGACCCATGCCAACGCCGCCAAACAGGCGGATCTGGCGGCGTTGCGGCGCGAAGTCGAGCTGCTGCAGATCGAGCGAGATGACGCCCGCGACGCCGCCCATGCGTGGAATATCGAGCGCGCCGGCAAAGAAGCCGAGTTGCGCCGCCTGGATGCCCAGGCCGCTTCGCTCAACGCCGAGTTGCGCGAACAACAGGACAGCCATCAACAACGCCTTAATGACTTGCAGGGCTCGCGAGACGAACTGCGCGCGCAGTTTGCCGAACTGGCGGGGAAGATTTTCGACGAGCGCGAGCAGCGTTTTGCCGAAACCAGTCAGCAGCGCCTCGGCCAGTTGCTCGATCCCTTGAAAGAACGCATCCAGTCTTTCGAAAAGCGCGTCGAGGAAAGCTATCAGAACGAGGCTCGCGAGCGCTTCTCCCTGGCCAAGGAGTTGGAGCGCCTGCAACAACTGAACCTGCGTTTGAGCGACGAAGCCACCAACCTGACCCGCGCCCTGAAAGGGCAAAAGACCCAGGGCAACTGGGGCGAGCTGATTCTCGAGCGAGTGCTGGAGCATGCCGGGCTGGAGAAGGGCCGCGAGTACCAGACACAGGTCAATCTCAAGGGGCCGGACGGCGAACGCTTCCAGCCGGACGTTATCATTTATCTGCCGGGCGACAAGCAGGTGGTGGTCGACTCCAAGGTCAGCCTCACGGCCTATCAGCAGTACGTGGCGGCGGACGACGAGGCCATTGGCCAGATCGCGATCAAGCAGCACGTTCTGTCGTTGCGTAATCACGTCAAAGGCCTGGCCGGCAAGGATTACAAACGCCTCGATGGCTTGCACAGCCTGGATTTCGTGTTGCTCTTCGTGCCGATCGAAGCGGCGTTTTCTGCGGCGTTGCAGGCTGAACCGACGCTGTTCCAGGAGGCGTTCGACCGCAACATCGTGATCGTCAGCCCGACCACGTTGTTGGCGACCTTGCGCGTCATCGACAGCCTGTGGAAGCAGGAGCGCCAGAGCCAGAACGCCAGGGAGATCGCCGAACGGGCCGGTTGGCTGTACGACAAGTTCGTGCTGTTCATCCAGGACCTGGACGAGGTTGGCAATCGCTTGCAGCAACTGGACAAGGCCTACAGCTCGGCACGCAACAAGCTGACAGAGGGCCGCGGCAACCTGGTCAGCCGCAGCGAACAACTCAAACTGCTGGGCGCACGGGCGAGCAAGAGCCTGCCGGCGGATTTGCTGGAGCGGGCGATGACCGATGTGGATGGGTTGGTCGAGCTGCCGGAGTAACCCCCTCGCCACAGGAGGCAATGTTGAACCGGGTTACAACGGCAAATACCGACTCAACAACGCCCGCAGCGCCGCCGGTTTCACCGGTTTGGGCAGGTAATCCAGCCCCGCGGCATGCACCTGGTCGACCGTCTCCGGCCGGCCATCGGCGCTGATCACCACGCCGGGAACCGGCTCACCCAGTTGCGTGCGCAGCCAGGCCATCAGATCGGTGCCGGTCTCGCCATGGTCGAGGTGGTAATCCACCAGCGCCAGTTGCGGGCGCACGCCGTCGGCCAGCAACGTTGCGCACTCCTCGCGATTGCGCGCGGTCCAGACCTGGCATCCCCAGCGACTGAGCAGGCTGTTCATGCCGATCAGGATGCTGTCTTCGTTATCGATACACAGCACCTGCGCTCCGTTGAGCAATTTGCCGTTGAATTCGGCGACTTTGATCGATGCTACGGCTGGCGCCCGGGCAATGGGCACGCTGACACTGAAGACGCTGCCGCGTCCCGGCCAGGAGCGTACCCGCAAGGTATGGCCGAGCACGCGGCACAACCCATCAGCAATCGCCAGGCCAAGGCCGAGGCCTTTCTCGGCTCGCGTCTGGTGGCTGTCGAGACGTTTGAACTCTTCGAAAATCACCTGTTGCTTGTCTTCCGGAATGCCCGGCCCGCGGTCCCAAACCTCCAGGCTCAAAGCGTCTTTGTGCCGGCGAACCCCCAGTAGCACCGGACCCTTACCGTAGCGGAATGCGTTGGTCAGGAAGTTCTGCAAAATCCGCCGCAGCAGTTTGATGTCGCTGTCGACCCGCAACGTGCTGCCGCGAACGCGGAATGCCAAGCCTTGTTCCTGGGCCAGCACCTTGAATTCGGTGCCAAGGGTGTCGAACAGGTCGTTGATCGCGAACGGCTGGCGATTGGGATTGATCTTGCCGTTCTCCAGGCGGGAAATGTCCAGCAGGTCACTGATCAAGTCCTCTGCCGAGCGCAGCGAACTGTCCAGGTGCTCGACCAGTTTCTGCGCTTCGCCAGAGAGCCCATCGTCCTGATGGGAGAGGGCGGCAGAGAACAGTCGCGCCGCATTCAGCGGTTGCATCAAGTCATGGCTGACGGCCGCGAGGAAACGGGTCTTGGACTGGTTGGCCGCCTCGGCAGTGCCCTTGGCTTCGGTCAGAGCGACGTTGAGTTGCGACAGTTCGTGGGTCCGTTCGGTGACCCGCTGCTCCAGGCCTTCGTTGGCTTCGGTCAGTGCCTGTTCGGCTTCGCGGAACGCGGTGATGTCGGTGAAACTCATGACGAAACCGCCGCCCGGCATGGGGTTGCCGATCAACTCGATCACCCGGCCGTTAGGAAACAACCGTTCGGAGGTGTGTGCACGGCCCTGGCGCATCCAGTGCAGGCGACGGGCGACGTGCACTTCAGCTTCACCGGGGCCGCACAGGCCACGCTCGGCGTTATGCCGAATGATGTCGGCGATCGGCCGGCCGACGCTGATCAAGCCGTCCGGGTAATTGAATAACTCCAGGTATCGACGGTTCCAGGCCACCAGTTTCAGCGACTGGTCGACCACGCTGATGCCCTGGGTGATGTTCTCGATGGCGCCTTGCAGCAAGGCGCGGTTGAACTGCAGTACCTCCGAGGCTTCGTCGGCGATGCGCACGACGTCTTCCAGTTGCATCTCCCGGCCTTCAATGGCGGCTTTCACCACCGCGCGAGTCGAAGAGGCACCGAGCACACCGGCCAGCAAGCGTTCGGTGTGGGCGATCCATTCATTGTCGGCATTCTGGTTCGGGTTGAAGCCTTTGCCCTGGCGGTAGGCAAAGCGGATGAAGCTTTGTCTGGCGCGCTCTTCGCCGACGAAACGTGCGGCCAGTTGCAGCAGGTCGTCGATCTGTACCGCCAGCATCGAGCGTGCGCTGGGCCGGGCGCTGATTTCCTGGCCGATGAAACGACCCGCTTGCCAATGCTCTGACACCCGCGTACGGGACAGCACCGAGACCCAGGCGAACAACGTGAAGTTGCCCGCCAGCGACAGCACCACGCCTTGGGTCAGCGGGGTAATCGGCAGGTTCAGCGGATTGCTGTGCAACCAGGCCAGCCCCGGGAACGTGCTCAGGGACAGGCCGAGGCTGCGGGCGGCAATCGGCAGGATCAAGGTGTAGAACCACAGGAATGTCCCGGCCGCGAGGCCGGCGAATACACCGCGGCGGTTGGCCTGTTTCCAGTACAGCGCGCCGAGCATGGCGGGGGCCAGTTGGGTCACGGCGGCGAAAGCGATCTGGCCGATGGTCGCCAGGCTGGCGGTCGAACCCAACAGGCGATAACTGACATAGGCCAGCAGCAGGATGACCACGATGCTGACGCGGCGCACCGACAGCATCCACTGGCGGAACACTTCGAACGGTCGCTCGGCGTTGTTGCGGCGCAATAGCCAGGGCAACAGCATGTCATTGGACACCATGGTCGACAATGCCACGCTGGCGACAATCACCATCCCGGTGGCCGCCGACGCACCGCCGATGAACGCCAGCAATGCCAGTGCCGGATGGGCCTGGGCCAAGGGCAGGCTGATGACGAACGAGTCCGGCAACACCGAACTGGGCAGCATCATCTGCCCGGCCAGCGCGATGGGCACGACAAACAGTGCTGCGAGTGCGAGATAGGCGGGGAAAACCCACTTGGCCAGGCGCAGATCCTGAGGCTCGATGTTTTCCACAACGGTCACGTGAAACTGCCGCGGCAAGCAGATGATCGCCATCATCGCTACGCCGGTCTGCACCACCATCGATGGCCAGTTGATGGTTTCCTTCCAGTATTCTTCGAGCCGCGGCGCGAGCATGGCCTGGTCGAAGAGGTCGTCGAAGCCGTCGTACAGGCCGTAGGTCACGAACGCACCGACGGCGAGAAACGCGAACAGCTTGACCAGGGATTCAAAGGCAATCGCCAACACCATGCCGCGGTGGTGTTCAGTGGCATCGAGGTTGCGGGTACCGAAGACGATAGTGAACAGCGCCAGCACCAGCGACACAATCAGTGCGGTGTCCTGGGCGCGGGTGCCCATGGCGTCGGCGCCGGCGCCGATCAGCAGGTTAACGCCCAACACGATGCCTTTGAGTTGCAACGCGATGTAGGGCAACACCCCGACCAGGCAAATCAGCGCCACCACCACTGCCAGCGACTGGGATTTGCCATAGCGTGCGGCGATGAAGTCGGCGATGGAAGTGATGTTCTCCTGCTTGCTGATCATCACCATTTTCTGCAGGACCCACGGCGCACCGACCAGCAACAGGATCGGTCCGAGATAGATCGGCAGGAACGACCAGAGCTGTTCCGCCGCTTGGCCGACAGCGCCGAAGAACGTCCAGCTGGTGCAGTAGACCGCCAGCGACAGGCTGTACACCCAAGCCCGCACCCGCGGCGGCAAGGGCGCGCTGCGTCGGTCGCCATAAAAGGCGATGGCGAACATGATGGCCATATAGGCCAGGGCGACGGCGGCGATCAGCCCGGTGGACAGCGACATGGGGACTCCAGACAAAAGACACCCGGGCTTCCCGCCCGGACAGACAGTCTCGCACGACAGCCTGCGTTAGTCAGTGTCGACCAAGGTCGTGGCGTGGCGGGGTGTCGCAGGGTAATGGCGGTGTCTGGACTGGCCCCATCGCGGGCAAGCCCGCTCCCACAAGTTCAGCTGTGTTCACGGACTTTGGATACGACTCGAACACTGTGTGTGGCTGGCTTGTCAGCGGAGAGGGCTGCACTGACTCAACGCAATCTCGACCCATTGATGCAGGACACACCCTCGCCCGCATGAAGCCCGACAACGAACGGGTGCGCTGACGATCTACACCTGGCCTTGCCCCATGAACGCGCTGGGCTGATGTCGGCGTATTACGCGCAAGCTCGTAGTTTGTTTTGAATGTGTATTTGTATAATCGATAAGATATAGAGATATTACCCGTTATATAGATATTCGATTCGGATCTAAGATGGGCTCTACCTCACGTGAGGACAGGAGTTCGCCATGACATGTGCCAATAGCATCAAGCCCGGAATCAAACCGTTCAGCCATCTTCAGCATCCCCGCGAAGTGATTCGCCAGTTCACCCCGAACTGGTTCGCGGCCACCATGGGTACCGGCGTGCTGGCATTGGCGCTGGCGCAATTGCCGGTCGCCACGCCTGCATTGCACGTTGTTGCCGAAGCGCTCTGGCTGTTCAATATCGCCTTGTTTGTGCTGTTCACAGCGCTGTACACCGCGCGTTGGGTGCTGTTCTTCGATGAAGCGCGGCGGATCTTCGGCCACTCCACGGTCTCGATGTTTTTCGGCACCATCCCCATGGGGCTCGCGACCATCATCAATGGTTTCCTGGTGTTTGGCCTGCCACGCTGGGGCGACGGTGTGATCCATGTCGCCGAAGTGTTGTGGTGGCTGGACGTGGCCATGTCGCTGGCCTGCGGCGTGCTGATCCCGTACATGATGTTCACTCGCCAGGAGCACAGCATCGACCAGATGACCGCTGTCTGGCTGCTGCCGGTGGTCGCGGCAGAAGTGGCGGCTGCCAGCGGTGGCCTGCTGGCGCCGCACTTGGCTGACGCCCATTCGCAACTGGTGGTGCTGGTGACCAGCTACGTGCTCTGGGCTTTTTCCCTGCCGGTGGCCTTCAGCATCCTGACTATTTTGCTGCTGCGCATGGCGCTGCATAAACTGCCCCACGAAAACATGGCCGCCTCGAGTTGGCTGGCCCTGGGTCCGATCGGCACCGGTGCGTTGGGCATGCTGGTACTCGGCGGCGACGCACCGCTGATCTTCGCCGCCAACGGCATGCCGGGCGTCGGCGAGATCGCTGCCGGGCTGGGGTTGGTCGCCGGCATTACACTGTGGGGCTTCGGTTTGTGGTGGATGCTGATGGCGCTGCTGATCACCGGGCGTTACCTGCGTGCCGGCATCCCGTTCAATCTCGGCTGGTGGGGCTTTACCTTCCCGTTGGGCGTCTACTCGCTGGCGACATTGAAATTGGCCAGCACCTTGAACCTGACGTTTTTCAGCGTCTTTGGCTGCGCGCTGGTGGCGTTGCTGGCGGTGATGTGGCTGATCGTCGGCAAGCGCACGGTGCTGGGTGCCTGGCGAGGCGAGCTGTTTGTCTCGCCGTGCATTGCCGGATTAAAGAAATAATCGGCAAAGATTGAGTAAGGTGTGGCCTGGATCGACGTTCGATACTCCAATAAGTATCCAGGCCACTCGCTACCTCAATCAGGGACACATGGAAGATGAGTCACCCCTCACAGTTCACCTTGTTGCGCACCCGGCGCTTCCTGCCGTTCTTCATCACCCAGTCCCTCGGGGCGTTCAACGACAACGTGTTCAAGCAGTCGTTAATTCTCGCGATTCTCTACAAGCTGACCCTCGACGGTGACCGCTCGATCTGGGTCAACCTGTGTGCGCTGCTGTTCATCCTGCCATTTTTCCTGTTCTCGGCGCTGGCCGGGCAATTCGGCGAAAAATTCGCCAAGGACGCGCTGATCCGGGTGATCAAACTGGGTGAAATCGCGATCATGGCGGTCGGCGCCGTCGGCTTCCTGTTCGATCACCTGTCGCTGATGCTGGTGGCGCTGTTCGCCATGGGCACACACTCGGCGCTGTTCGGGCCGGTAAAGTATTCGATCCTGCCGCAAGCCCTGCGTGAAGATGAACTGGTGGGCGGCAACGGCCTGGTGGAAATGGGCACTTTCCTGGCAATCCTTGCCGGCACCATTGGCGCCGGAGTCATGATGTCCTCGGCGCACTACGCGCCGGTGGTGTCGACGGCGATCATCGGTATTGCGGTGCTCGGTTACCTGGCCAGCCGCAGCATTCCTCGCGCAGCGGCGGCTACACCGCAATTGCGCTTGAACTGGAACATCTTCAGCCAATCCTGGGCCACGCTGAAACTCGGCCTGGGGCAAACGCCGGCGGTGTCACGCTCGATTGTCGGCAATTCGTGGTTCTGGTTTGTCGGGGCGATTTATCTGACACAGATCCCGGCCTACGCCAAGGAATGGATGCACGGCGACGAAACCGTGGTGACGCTGATTCTGACGGTGTTCTCGGTCGGCATCGCCCTGGGTTCGATGCTGTGCGAGAAATTGTCCGGGCGCAAAGTCGAGATTGGCCTGGTGCCGTTCGGCTCGTTTGGCCTGACGGTGTTCGGCCTGCTGCTGTGGTGGCATTCCGGCGGCATCCCGGACAGCGCCGCCGGCCATGGCTGGCTCGACATCCTCGGTTTCGGCTACACCTGGCTGGTGTTGTTCGACATCCTCGGCCTGGGCGTCTTCGGCGGCTTCTATATAGTGCCGCTGTACGCGCTGATCCAGTCGCGTACGGCCGAGAACGAGCGGGCGCGGGTGATTGCCGCCAACAACATCCTCAACGCGCTGTTCATGGTGGTCTCGGCGATTGTCTCGATTGTATTGTTGAGCATCGCCAAACTGTCGATTCCGCAGTTGTTCCTGGTGGTGTCGCTGCTGAACATCGGCGTCAACGCCTACATCTTCAAAATCGTCCCCGAGTTCACCATGCGTTTCATGATCTGGCTGCTCAGCCATTCCGTGTACCGCGTCGAACACCGCAACCTGGATTTGATCCCCGATGAAGGCGCGGCGCTGTTGGTGTGCAACCACGTTTCCTTCGTCGATGCCTTGCTGATTGGCGGCGCAGTGCGTCGGCCGATTCGCTTTGTGATGTATTACAAGATCTACAACCTGCCGGTGTTGAACTTCATTTTCCGCACGGCGGGGACGATTCCGATTGCGGGGCGTCATGAAGACATCCAGATCTACGAAAAGGCCTTCGCGCGTATTGCGCAATATCTGAAGGATGGCGAGCTGGTGTGCATCTTCCCCGAGGGCAAGTTGACCACCGACGGTGAGATCAACGAATTCAAGGGCGGGCTGACGCGGATTCTCGAAGAGACACCGGTGCCGGTGATTCCGCTGGCCTTGCAGGGGCTTTGGGGGAGTTTTTTCAGCCGCGATCCGGGCAAGGGGCTGTTTCGCCGGTTGTGGTCGCGAGTGACCCTGGTGGCGGGGACGGCGGTGACGGTTGAAGCGGCGGAGCCAGCGAAGTTGCAGGCGTTGGTGGAGGAGTTGCGTGGGGCGGTTAGATAGTCGGTGACTGTGCTGGCCTCTTCGCTGGCAAGCCAGCTCCTACAGTGGACGCGTATCCCTGTAATTGGATGGACTCGCCCAAGCCGAGGCGTCAATGCGCCACGGTGGCAGTCTAAACAGCCAACGACAGCGAGGGCGAGTCCATGAAAAATCATAGTTCGATTCATCAATCCGTGTCTTCTT
>NZ_JAFMPV010000023.1:0-93135 GCF_049132105.1 Pseudomonas sp. NFX15 | reverse complement strand
ACGACCAAGCGCACAGCTTCCGCCTTCTCTTCGGCAGTAACGATCCGAAATCCCATGATGCTTCCTTAGGTTGATACTCCTACATCATGGTCCATAAATATTGAGCCACAACAGCTTGCCAGCGAAGGCGTCGGCTTGGCCAACACTCATGGAATAGTCAGATCGCCATTGCGAGCAGGCTCGCTCCTACAATTTGAACTGGCAGGAGCAGCCATCACCGGGCTAACGTAGAGGCATCGCCCAAACGATTCGCTAAAAGGACTCGCCCGATGCACATCATCAACGCCCGTCTGCGCAACCAGGAAGGTTTGCATGAGTTGCACCTGGAAAACGGCCTGATCAGCAGCATCGCCCGCCAGACCGAAGCTCCGACTTTGGGCCCTGACGACCTCGACGCCGGTGGCAACCTGGTGGTGCCGCCCTTCGTCGAGCCGCACATCCACCTCGACGCCACCCTGACCGCCGGCGAGCCGCGCTGGAACATGAGCGGTACGTTGTTCGAAGGCATCGAATGCTGGGGCGAGCGCAAGGCGACCATCACCCTGGAAGACACCAAGACCCGCGCCAAGAAAACCATCCAGGCTCTCGCCGCCCACGGCATCCAGCATGTGCGCACCCACGTCGACGTCACCGACCCGCAACTGACCGCGCTCAAGGCAATGCTCGAAGTGCGCGAGGAAAGCCGGCACCTGATCGACCTGCAAATCGTTGCGTTCCCCCAGGAAGGCATCGAGTCCTACCGCAATGGCCGCGAACTGATGGAAGAAGCCATCCGCATGGGCGCGGACGTGGTGGGCGGCATCCCGCATTTCGAATACACCCGCGACCAGGGCGTCAGCTCGGTGAAATTCCTCATGGACCTGGCCGAACGCAGTGGTTGCCTGGTGGACGTGCATTGCGACGAGACCGACGACCCGCATTCGCGCTTTCTCGAAGTGCTCGCCGAAGAGGCCCGCAGCCGCGACATCGGTTCGCGGGTCACGGCCAGCCACACCACGGCCATGGGCTCCTACGACAACGCCTACTGCGCCAAACTGTTTCGCCTGCTCGGGCATTCAGGCATCAGTTTTGTCTCCTGCCCCACCGAAAGCATCCACCTGCAAGGGCGCTTCGATAACTTCCCGAAACGCCGGGGTGTGACCCGGGTCAACGAGTTGCTCGAAGCCGGCATGAACGTGTGCTTCGGCCAGGATTCCATCGTCGAC
This sequence comes from Pseudomonas sp. NFX15, assembly GCF_049132105.1. Taxonomy (NCBI): domain Bacteria; kingdom Pseudomonadati; phylum Pseudomonadota; class Gammaproteobacteria; order Pseudomonadales; family Pseudomonadaceae; genus Pseudomonas; species Pseudomonas sp. NFX15. Next base: position 91,930 of record NZ_JAFMPV010000023.1, on the reverse strand, counting down.
CCGTGGTATCCGCTGGGCAATGGCAACATTGTGCGAGTACTCGAAGCCGGGCTGCACATCTGCCACATGCTCGGTTATCGCAACCTGCAAAGTGCGCTGGACCTGGTGACGGATAACAGCGCCAAGGCGATGAACCTCGGCGAGCGTTATGGTCTTGAGCGCGGGCGCCCGGCGAACCTTCTGATTCTGTCGGCGGACAGCGACTACGAAGTGATCCGCAGCCAGGGGGTGGCGCTGTACTCGGTACGCGAGGGCAAGGTGTTGATGAAGCGGACGATGCCGGTGGTGGAGTTTGGTGGGCAGGGCTGAGTCTGGTGTTGATCGAGCTGACGCCATCGCTGGCAAGCCAGCTCCTACAGTGGATCGGTGTCGTCCACAAATCCCCTGTAGGAGTGAGCCTGCTCGCGATGGCGGCATCAACTTCAATCAATCATTCGCGCCGTACCCAACAAGCTCACCCGACTCAACTCGCCTCGCTCCTCTTCCAGCAAAATCGGCGCCGTGCCCCCCGGCATCGTCACCTTCACCTCGCCGGCACTGACCCAGCCCACCCGCCAGGCCGCACACGCCACCGCGCTGGCACTGGTCCCCGACGACGCCGTCGGCCCCTCGCCGCGCTCGTATACCCGCGCTGCGACATGGCCGTCGGACACGCGCATCGCCCATTGCAGATTGATCCCCGCCGGGCAGGGTTTGCCTGCCCCTACCGGCATGGCGTAGGCGATTCGCATCAAGCCCTCACCCAGCGCCGGTTCACGCATCCGCTCATTGCTCGGCAGATCCTCGGCGCTGTCCACCAGCGTTACGCAATGCGGATTACCCACCCGCGCGAACTGACTGCGCGACCATGCGCCGTTGAGCGCCGACAACGGCTCCACGTGGCTGAGCTCACGACCGTTAAACACCACGGCTTCAACACCATGGGCACTGACCGCCGCCGGCCCGAAGCCCGGCTGCCCCAGATCGAGCCAGAAACCGTTCACGCCCTCAACCTGCGCGGATTTCACTGAGGTCTGCCCTGGCGAAGGCGTATCCGCCTTGTCGTGATGAACCCTGAGCAGACAGGCTTCGTCCTTCGGCAACAGCCCCTGATCGCTGAGGGCCTGGGAAAAGATCGTCAGCCCGTTGCCGCTGCGCTCGGCCAGCGTCCCATCGGTGTTGACGATCAACAGATCAAAGGGTGGCAAGGACTGGAACGGGCCAACCAGCAAACCGTCGCTGCGATGATCCTTGCTGCCGGCAGGTTGGGTGCCAGGCGCCCAGCTACAGCAAGCCTCGATGGCCGCGAGCGCCCAGGCGTCGAGGGTTTGCGCGGCCTGACTGGCCTGATCGGGCAAGTTGATGCCCTCGCGGCGCAGTTCTTCTGGCGCCACCACGATGTAGATATTGCCCCGTGCGTCGTACCGCTGCGCCATGGCGCCCTCCGCTTGCTGTTGGAATGGCTCAACATATCGCGAAATACCACGGCGCTGTGCAACGATGTTGCCCTGATTGACTGCAAACCTTGCGGACATTGATCGAACCCTCGTCGGTCGATCACGGTCCGTTGAAGACGTGACGTTTTTTTGCCAGGGATTGATATGACCAGCCTCAACCGCCCAACCACTTTTGTTCCCGGTCGCCTGGAACAGATGTCCACGCGCATCGCCTTTTTCATCGCAGGCTTCGGCATTGCCGCGTGGGCACCGCTGGTGCCCTACGCCAAGGCCCGGGCCGGGCTGGATGAAGGCACCCTGGGTTTGTTGCTGCTGTGCCTGGGGGTGGGCTCGATTCTGGCGATGCCACTGGCCGGGATACTGGCCGCGAGCTTCGGCTGTCGGCGGGTGACGGCTGGCGGCACCCTGCTGATCTGTGCCGCCCTGCCGCTGCTCGCGACGGTGTCGTCGATTCCGGCCCTGATCGCCGCGTTGTTCATGTTTGGCGCCGGCCTCGGCACGGTGGATTCGACGGTGAACCTGCAAGCGGTGATCGTCGAGCGCGCCAGCGGCAAGAACATGATGTCGGGGTTCCATGGCCTGTTCAGCCTGGGCGGTATTGTCGGTGCGGCGGGCGTCAGCGGGTTGCTTGGCCTGGGGATGTCCCCATTGGGCGCCACCCTGGTGGTGATCGTGTTGCTGCTGATCGCGCTGGCTAAGGCCGTGCCGCATCTGTTGCCCTACGGCAGCGAGGGTTCCGGGCCGGCGTTTGCGGTGCCCCACGGCATCGTCCTGTTCATCGGCGGCATGTGCTTTATCGTGTTCCTCGCCGAAGGCGCGGCGCTGGACTGGAGCGCGGTGTTCCTGGCGCAGGAACGCGGCCTCGACACCGCGTATGCGGGGCTCGGTTACGCGGCGTTCGCGTTGACCATGACGGCCGGGCGTTTGACCGGTGACAAGATCGTGTGCCGTTTGGGCGCGACGCGGGTGATCGTGTTCGGCGGGCTAACGGCCGCCAGCGGGTTGTTCCTGGCGACATTCGCACCGAGTTGGGAGGCGGCGCTGGTGGGTTATGCGTTGCTGGGTGCAGGGTGTTCGAACATTGTGCCGGTGCTGTACACCGCGGTGGGCAAGCAGACGGTCATGCCCGAGAGCATCGCTGTGCCGGCCATCACCACCCTGGGTTATGCGGGCATCCTGGCAGGCCCCGCGGTCATCGGCTTCATCGCCCATGGCAGCAGCCTGAGTTTTGCCTTTGCCTTGATGGCGGTGTTGCTGGTGGCGGTGGCGGTTGGGGGGAAGGTGTTGAAGGTTTGAAAAGCTTCGCTGGCAAGCCAGCTCCTACAGGGATCGCACGGTATTTGTAGGAGCTGGCTTGCCAGCGAAGGGGTCAACCCGGTCTGTCAGAACCCGACACTGGCCTGCACAAAGAACGTACGCGGCGCACCCACGTACATCCCCGAGTTGTTGTCGCTGGAACGGGTGAAGTACTGCTTGTCGAAGATGTTCTTCACCCCCGCCCCCAGCTTCAGGTTCGACACCTGCGGACCGAAGTCATAGCCGCTACGCGCGCTCCAGGTCACGTAACCGGGAATGTCGCCGAACTGCCCGTCGGCGGTGCCTTCGGTGATGTAGTTGCCGTTGAAGCTGCCATCGGCGTTCACACCGGTGCCCGGCGAGCGCTGCCTGGATTGGGCGAACGCATCGACGCTCCAGGTCCTCGGCCTGCTGCCGATTTCTCAGGCGACGGGTCCAGGTGCCAACCAACTCTTCGTAATGCTCGAAAAAGCCGTGTCTGCGGGGCAACTTGAAGGTCATTGCGGTGTGCTGTCTAGACGCGGCGTGAATAGTAATGCTTCCTATTAACTCGAAGCAATGACTTGCGATCCCAAAGACCGGCACTTTGCCTGCTTGCCAATCGGCCATCCGTCAGGAAAGCTGGACGGCGGCACAGAACCCAAGAAAATTGGCAGGCAATCAAATGCAGCGATTGATGGGTTGTAACAAAGTGCAGAAATGCCCGAACCCGGCTTTCCCCAGGAATTCACCCATGTTCAGCCCCAAAGCATCGCCCAGGAAATCACCGCTTGCTCGCCTCGCCCTGGCCATTTCCCTGAGCGCCCTCGGCCTGCCTTTTTTTGCCGGCAACGTCCAGGCCCACGGCGGTCATGCCGAGATGGTGCCGCTGCAAGCCGGTCTTGGGGAATTTGGCGCCTCGGTGAAATGGGACGACTATTCCAACGTGTTCACCATTGCCAAGGACGGGGTCTACCTCAAGGTCAAGCCCAACAGCAAAGTGGCGATGCTCAACGGCAAGCGCATCGAGCTCACGGTGCCGGTGGTGTTCAAGGACCACACGGCGTTCATGTCCACCGACTTCATCAACCAGGTGTTCCAGTCCGGGCTGGACAAGACCTTCGTCGTCGAAACCCGCCCGAACCCGCTCAACCCGTTGAGTGCAGCGGAAATCACCGCGGCGGTGGACATCGTCAAGCAGTCGGAAAATTACAAACCGGGGTTCCGCTTCACCGAAGTCTCGGTCAAGGAGCCGCCGAAGGATCAGGTGTGGAACTTCGTCTTCACCGGGCAGAACGTTACCCAGCCGCGTGAAGCCTCCATCGTGGTGCTCGACGGCAAGCACGTGATCGAGGCGCTGGTCGATCTCGACAAGAAACAACTCACGTCCTGGAAGCCCATCGAAGGCGCCCACGGCATGGTCCTTCTGGATGATTTCGCCACGGTGCAGTCGGCCGTCGAGAACAGCCCGGAATACGCCCAGGCCCTGGCCAAGCGTGGCATCAACGACGTGAAGAAAGTCGTGGCGACGCCGCTGACCGTCGGCTACTTCGACGGCAAGGACGGCCTGGCGCAGGACAAGCGCTTGCTGAAGATCGTCAGCTACCTCAACACCGATGACGGCAACTACTGGGCGCACCCGATTGAAGGGCTGGTGGCGATTGTCGACCTGGAACAGAAGAAGCTGATCAAGATCGAAGACGAAGCGCTGATCCCGGTGCCGATGAAATCGACGCCGTATGACGGTCGGGGCCGCAAGGGTGTCGAGGTCAAGCCGCTGGAAATCATCGAGCCCGAGGGCAAGAACTACACCATCAGCGGCAACAGCATTCACTGGCAGAACTGGGACTTCCACGTTCGCCTCGATTCGCGGGTCGGGCCGATCCTGTCCACCGTCACCTATGACGACAAGGGCAAGAAACGCAAGATCATGTATGAAGGCTCGCTGGGTGGCATGATCGTGCCTTACGGTGACCCGGACGTCGGCTGGTACTTCAAGGCCTATCTCGACTCCGGCGACTACGGCATGGGCACCCTGACCTCGCCGATTGCCCGTGGCAAAGACGCTCCGGAAAACGCCGTGTTGCTCGACGCCACCATCGCCGACTACACCGGCGCACCGACCGCGATCCCGCGTGCCATGGCGGTGTTCGAGCGCTATGCCGGCCCGGAATACAAACACCAGGAAATGGGCCAGCCCAACCTCAGCACTGAGCGTCGTGAATTGGTGGTGCGCTGGATCAGCACCGTGGGCAACTACGACTACATTTTCGACTGGGTCTTCCAGCAAAACGGCACCATCGGCATCGATGCCGGTGCCACCGGGATCGAAGCGGTCAAGGGCGTGAAGTCCAAGACCATGCACGAAGACACCGCCAAGGAAGACACGCGCTACGGTACCCTGCTCGACCACAACATCGTCGGCACCACGCACCAGCACATCTACAACTTCCGCCTCGACATGGACATCGACGGCGAGCAGAACTCCCTGGTGGAAGTGAACCCGGTGATCGCCCCGAACGAGCGTGGTGGCCCGCGCACCAGCACCATGCAGACCGAAACCAGAGTGGTCAGCACCGAGCAACAAGCGGCGCAGAAATTCGACCCGTCGACCGTGCGCTTGCTGACCAACTTCAGCAAGGAAAACAAGGTCGGCAACCCGGTGTCCTATCAGTTGATTCCGTACGCCGGCGGCACGCACCCGGTGGCCAAGGGCGCCAACTTCGGCAAGGACGAGTGGCTGTACCACCGCCTGAGTTTCATGGACAAGCAGCTGTGGGTCACGCAATACAACCCGGAGGAAAAGTACCCGGAAGGCAAGTACCCGAACCGCTCGGACAAGGACTCGGGCCTGGGCCAGTTCACCCAGGATAACCAGTCGATCGAGAACACCGACGATGTGGTCTGGCTGACCACCGGCACCACCCACATCGCCCGTGCCGAAGAATGGCCGATCATGCCGACCGAATGGGTGCATGTGCTGTTGAAGCCGTGGAATTTCTTCGACGAAACGCCGACGCTGAACCTCAACGCCCCGAAATAAACCCATGAACCCTTGTAGGAGCTGGCTTGCCAGCGAAGGTGTCCGAAAGGTCAATACACGGCTCAAGACCGCCTTCGCCGGCAAGCCGGCTCCTACAGGGTTACACCGTCTTCAGGTGCACCCTGCGCTTACTGGCTGACCACAATCTTGCCGATCATCTGTGGATGCAGCGCACAAAAATACTCGAACTCCCCCGGCGTATTGAACACCCAGGAATAACTGTCGCCGGTATCCAGCGCGCCGGAGCGAAACAGCTTGTGGGTTTGCGCCACCGTGTGCGGAATCTCGTCGTCGTTCACCCACGTGACTTTGGTGCCCACGGCCACGGACAGATCCTTGGGCCCGAACATGAATTCCTTGATATCGATTTTTACCTCATTCGCCCATGCCGGCATCGACAGCATCAGGCAGGCAACGGTCAATAGTCGCGTTTTCATCCCAACCCCCTCCGTTAAACCAGTGTCGAATCGATCAGCGCCAGTGGATGATCACCCTGGGTCGCTCGCACTTCAGTGACCCCCAGGTAATTGCGCAATTGATCGGCCGCCACCGTCATTGGCCCCGGCGTCGGCGCCGCACCCGGTGCTGGTTGTGGATAAGCCGTGCCGCGCGCGGTGTGGAAGGTGATGTTGCCTTCGACCTTCTGGATGACCTGATGAATATGCCCGTTCAACACCGTCACCGACCCGTACTTGCGCAGCATGGCAATCGCCTGATCGCCATCCTCGGTGCCCCAGCCCCATGGCTGGTAAATCGTCCACAACGGAATATGGGTAAACACCACAATGGGCGTGCTGCTGCTCACCGCTCGCAAGTCGTCAGCCAGCCATGCCAATTGATCGGCGCCCAGGGTCGCTTCACGGCCGGCCTGGAAGTTGAAGACATTCACCAGTGCAATGAAGTGCACGCCGTGGTCGTCGAAGCTGTACCAGCCATTGCCTTTGGTGCCCTGGCCGTAGCGTTCCAGGTAGAGCTTGCCGCCACCCTCGTCGAGCGTGTCGTGCTCGCCCGGCACGTAGTGCACGGTGGACGGCAACCCCTTGAGCAATTGCGCGGCGGTGTCGAACTCCCAGGCCTTGGACAAGTGGCTGATATCGCCCGTGTGCAGGATCAGCGACGGCCGCTTTGGCAGCGCGACGATCTTGTCGATGGCCACCTGCAAGGTCTTCACCGGTTCCGGGTTGGCCTCCTTGTTGAACCCGATGTGCGAGTCGCTGATCTGCACAAACTGAAACGTGCTGGCGAGTGCCTTGGGGTCGCTGACGTTCCCCGCCTGATCCAGAGCGAAGGCCTTGGGAATACCGCCGTTCAAGGCCCAGATCACGCCCGCCCCGGCCCACGCGGAGCACTTGAGCAGCGTTCGCCGGTCAGGGTTCAGCGGGCCGTCGGTGCGGTGATGGTGTTTTGAAAGAATGTCCATCGGTGTTCCCTCGCTAAGCACTACAGTGATGTAGTTGGCACGAGGTAAAACCGGGCGGGACAGGCGTTTATTCCCGATCGAAAAAAATATTTTTTCCGGGGAATAAACGGCACGACATCGCAGTTATAAGAGGTGGGTCAGTGCGGAAACCACTATGAAGCGATTTGAGGAATTGTTTGCGCCCCACCTGGACGCGGCGTACAACCTCGCGTGCTGGCTCACCGGCAACGACAGCGCCGCGCACGATGTCGTGCAGGAAAGCGCCCTGCGCGCCTTCAGGTTTGCGCATCGTTTCGCCGATGGCAACGCCAAGGCCTGGTTCCTCACTATCGTTCGCAACGAAAGCTACACCTGGCTCAAAGCGTCAGCCGGGCACCATTGGGTGCCTTTTGGCGACGAACTGGTCGAAAACGACGAGGTGCAGAGCCACAGCCAGACCCCGGAACTGTTGGCCATTCATACGCAAAATGCGGCGCTGGTCCAGCAAGCCTTGTGCGCCCTGCCACCGGCGTTTCGTGAGGTGATTGTGCTCAAGGAACTCGAAGACCTGCCCTACAAGGACATCGCCCTGGTGGTCGACATTCCCATCGGTACCGTCATGTCGAGACTGGCCAGGGCACGCGCCATGCTCAAGCTCGAACTACTGAAGTTGCACGATCATGAATGAACTCGACTGCACGGTTTGCCAGCCCCTGATACATGGCTATCTCGACCAGGAACTCGAGCCTGCGACGGCCGCGAATGTGGCCGCGCATTTGGCCGGGTGCGCCGAGTGTGCGCGGTTGCATGATCAGGTGAAGCTATTGATGGCCGGTGTGAAGCAGCAGGCGCGGTATTACCGGGCGCCGGCCTCATTGGCTGCCCGTGTGCTCGAACCTGTTGCCCCGGTGACCCAAACACCACGCTCTTACGAGGGCTGGCGTCGATGGTTCGCGCCGGTCTTTTCAGCGACGGCCCTGGCCTTGGCGATGGTGCTCTATGTGGCCACGCCGGCCAGCGAACAGCCGTTGTTCGATGAGGCGGTATCCAGCCATGTCCGTTCATTGATGGGCGAACACTTGAACGATGTGGTGTCGTCCGACCGCCATACCGTCAAGCCCTGGTTTACCGGCAAGCTCGACTTCTCGCCGCCGGTACTCGATTACGCGGCCCAGGGTTTTCCATTGCTGGGCGGGCGCCTGGACTATCTGCAACACCAGACCACGGCGGCCCTGAGTTATGGGCGGGCCAAACACATCATCAATGTGTTCATCCTGCCCACGAGCGAATCCGACAAGCCGCGTCAAAGCCAGTCGATTCGCGGCTTCAACGTCGTGTCGTGGCAAGAGAACCATATGCGTTTCGTGCTGGTTTCCGATCTTGAAAAAAGCGAGCTGGAAGCGTTCAGCCAACTGCTCAAAAACGGCGCCTGACTTTGTAGGAGCTGGCTTGCCAGCGAAGGCGTCCGCCAGATCGATGCACGGCCCAAGACTGCCTTCGCCGGCAAGCCGGCTCCTACAAGGTCAACTGCCCACCGTCGACTGTAGGAGCTGGCTTGCCAGCGAAGGCGTCCGCCAGATCGATGCACGGCCCAAGACCGCCTTCGCCGGCAAGCCGGCTCCTACAAGGTCAACTACCCACCGTCGACTGTAGGAGCTGGCTTGCCAACGAAGGCGTCCGCCAGATCGATGCACGGCCCAAGACTGCCTTCGCCGGCAAGCCGGCTCCTACAAGGTCAACTGCCCACCGTCGACGGTAGGAGCTGGCTTGCCAGCGAAGGCGTCCGCAAGATCGATGCACGGCCCAAGACCGCCTTCGCCGGCAAGCCGGCTTATACAAGGTCAACTGCCCACCGTCGACGGTAGGAGCTGGCTTGCCAGCGAAAGCGTCCGCCAGATCGATGCACGGCCCAAGATCGGCTTCGCCGGCAAGCCGGCTCCTACAAGGTCAACTGCCCAGCGTCGACTGTAGGAGCTGGCTTGCCAGCGAAGGCGTCCGCCAGATCGATGCACGGCCCAACATTGGCTTCGCCGGCAAGCCGGCTCCTTCAGGGGGACGTGTCGGTCAGGCGTATCGCTTGCGGTATTCACCCGGCGCAATGCCGAAGCGTGATTTGAATGCGGTGGAGAAGTAGCTCGAATCGGAAAACCCCCACGAATACCCCAGCACCGACAACTTCTGCTCCTTGCCCATGCCACGCAGCGATTCGGCGCACAGGTCCAGGCGACGATTCTTGATGTAGCGCGCCACCACCAGGCCCTTCTTGGCAAACATCCGGTACAGGCCACGGGTGGACATGCCGACTTCTCGCGCCAGCCATTCCGGGCACAGGTCTTCGGAGCGAATGTTTTCGTCGATGCAGTTGAGCGTCTTGCGAAAGATCCGCTCGTGGGCGTCCTCGCCCTCCTCGGCCTGGCTGATGGCCGGGCGCAGCAAGCTGACAATCGCTTCCAGGGTCGCCTCGCTTTCCTGGCGGGTCAGGTGCTGCTGGCGAGTGGCGTCGAGGATCAACCGGTGCGAGAGCATCGCGATCGGCGAAGTTCCGGCAATCCGGTGGCCGCAGCGGACCTGATTGAAGCGCAAGATTTGCTCGACCAGTTGATGCGGCAGGATCAACGACAACTGCCGGGAGTTACCGCTGTAGGTAAAGTCGCTCGGGCGCGAGGCATCGATCAGCGTGATGTCGCCCGGCGACAGCAAGGCCCGGTTGTCGCCCTGGGCCATGCCCGCCGTGCCGTCGAGCTGGAACACGGCAAAATACTTGCCGCCCTCGCCCGCCGCGACCTCTCGGGGGGTGCGATACAAACGCGCCTGACACACGTCGACGAAGCTGAGCTTGAGCGCTTCGCTCTGGTACTCACGGATGCCCCCGGCAAACTCGCTGCCCAAGGGTTGTGCGTTGAACGCGCCACAGATCTGGTTGATCTGATGGATCCATTGGTCGAACCCATCATGGCGCTGTGCAATTGTAGAAATCATGTCAGGCCTCACGCAGGCTTATTTTTATTGTCTACGTCAATCCACACGACATCGGGATGCTTCGAGTCTCCTGAACCGCACCACTCCCTGAACAATGACGTGCTATTTCAGTCCGCCGAAGCGCCGGTAGAAGCTTTCCCCGACATCCGGCAACGGGCCATCGGCCGTTTCCAGTGCAGCGTTCAGCCATTCTTCGGCCTTGGCGTAAATCAAACGGTAAATGTTGCGGCACAACTGGCGAGCGGCGCGGCCTTCCCAGTCGCCGGGCAACAACTCGTCCGGCAATTGCGGGTCGCGCAGCAGCAGCTTGCGGTATTCGTGAATCAACAACACCCGCGCCAGGAAGCAGTCCGCCGGTTGCAGGTTTTCCTGCTCGCGCAACGCTTGCCACAACGGCCGGAACAACTGGATGAACTCGCTGTAGTGCGCGGCCAGCTCTTCGATGTTCCAGCTCTCGCGCACTTGCAGGCGCAGGGCCTTGGAGGCCAGCACGTCCTGGGCGGTGGTTTCGAAGACGATGGTGTCTTCCTGCACGCCGAGGTCGAGCAGGGTCGCGTTGACGTCGGAACGGTCACTGCGCGGACAGGCCAGCACCATCGGCGAAATCGCGCCGAAACCTTGCCACTCCAGCTCTTCGCGCACCTGTTTGCGTTTGTCCTGGGTCAGTTGCGACAACATCACCAGGCACCAGGAACCATCCCATGCGGGCATGGTGGTGCTGTAGACCCGCTTGAACGCCTTGTCGAATCGCCGGCGCCCGGTACCGGTCAGGCTGTAGTAGCTGCGACGACCGACTTTCTCGGCGGTCAGCCAGCCTTCCTTGGTCAGGCGAAAAATCGAGGTGCGGATCAGCCGTTCGTTGATGCCGATGGGTTCGAGCAACTGGATCAGGCTGCCCAGCCACACGGTACCGCCATGGGGTTCGATGGCATCCCCGTACAACGTGATGATCAAGGAACTGGCGCGGATCGGCGTCTGCTCCTGGAAGCGGGTAATCAGATGGTTCAAGGGAGTCAGGGACGACATGGGCGATCCGTGCAAAAAAAGAAAAGGAATATACCGAAAGCCGGCCGGTTAAGCCCAACCCCTTGTAGGAGCCGGCTTGCTGGCGAAGGTGTGTCAGGCGACACCAAGGTAGCTGACACACCATCGCCAGCAAGCCGGCTCCTACAGAGGTTCTGTGTTTACAAGGCACTGTCCTTGGGCCGCAACCCGCTGTCGCTGATCCGCGGCCGATCCGGTTCCACTTCGCTCAGCGGTTCGCACACCTGCATCTGCGTCAGGCAACGCTTTGCCAGTTGCTGATATTCCCGGGTGCCGGCCTGTTTCCACGCCACTTCCTGCTCGCTCAGGCTGCGCTTGATGCTGGCGGGTGCGCCCATGACCAGCGATTGCTCCGGGCATTCGAAGCCGGCCTTGACGAACGCCGCCGCCGACACAAACGAACGCGGACCGATCCGCGCGTTGTCCATCACCACCGCGTTCATGCCCACCAGCGCATCGGCGCCGATCCGGCAGCCGTGCAACACGGCACCGTGGCCGATATGGCCGTTGCGTTCCACCACCGTGTCGCTGTCGGGGAAACCGTGCATCACGCAGGTGTCCTGCAGGTTGGCGCCCTCCTCCAGCACAATGCGGCCGAAGTCCCCACGCAGGCTGGCCAGCGGGCCGACATAGCAATGCGGGCCGATGATCACGTCACCGATCAGTACGGCGGACGGGTGCACATAAGCGCTGGGGTCAACCACCGGAGTCAGGCCATCAAGGCTGTAGCAGGTCATGGAAGCTTCCTTCACAAAGCGATGCCGATAATAGCTCACTTTGTATCACATCACTTTTTCAAGCACAAAGACTAAAAACCGTATCACTTGATTCGGGCGTTTCCGAGGAACGCAATTTCGCGCCAGAAATCCGCGAAAAACCCGATAAACCAAGGTTATTCGCAGATATAACAATTGGAGACCAATGAGCCATCCAAATCTTTAAAGTGCAGATAGGACACATTAAATCTATTTTTGTATTGCATTTACGTATCACGTTATAGCTATACTTGGGCAAAACCGGCCCCTGCGGCCGATCCAATAACGAGCCGGCAGCACGCCGAGCCTGCACCGTGAGGGCATCCGCCATGCCTCTAACCCTTGCCGTCGAGCTGATTGAGCCTGGCATTCGCCTGATTACCCTGCAGCGCCCGCAAGCCCTGAACGCCCTGACCACCGAGTTGCTGGGCGAACTGGCCGACGAACTGGACAGCGCGCAAGCCGACCCCGACACCCGCGCCGTGGTCCTCACCGGCAGCCGCAAGGCCTTCGCCGCTGGCGCCGACATCAAGGAAATGGCCGAGCGTAACCTGGTCGGCATCCTGGACGACCCACGCCAGGCCTCGTGGCAAACCATTACCCGCTTCAGCAAACCATTGATCGCTGCGGTCAACGGTTTCGCCCTGGGTGGTGGCTGCGAACTGGCGATGCACGCCGACATCATCATTGCAGGTGTTGACGCCCGCTTCGGCCAACCGGAAATCAACCTCGGGATCATGCCCGGCGCCGGTGGCACCCAACGCCTGCTGCGTGCCGTCGGCAAATCGATGGCCATGCAGATGGTCCTGACCGGTGAGCCAATCGACGCCCGCCAGGCCCAACGCGCCGGCCTGGTCAGCGAAGTAACGCAACCGGAATTTACCGTCGAGCGCGCCCTGCACATCGCCCGCAGCATTGCCGCCAAGGCGCCATTGGCGGTGCGCCTGGCCAAGGAATCGCTGCTCAAGGCCATGGACACTGACCTGGCCAGCGGCCTGCGCTTCGAACGCCACGCCTTCACCGTGCTGGCCGGCACCCGCGACCGCGACGAAGGCATTGCCGCCTTCCAGGAAAAGCGCAGCCCGACCTTTACCGGGCAATAACGCCGTCTCTGCTACCCGAATTCGAACGACTGCCAAGAGAACGTCAAGACCATGAACTTCGAACACATCCTGTTTTCCATCGACGCTGGCGTCGCCCTGCTCAGCCTCAACCGGCCGGAGCAACTCAACAGCTTCAACACCCAGATGCATGGCGAAGTGAAAGAAGCACTCAAGCAAGTTCGGCAGAACCCGGACGTGCGCGTGCTGCTGCTGACCGGTGAAGGCCGTGGCTTCTGCGCCGGGCAAGACCTGAGCGACCGCAACGTCGCGCCCGGCAGCGCCGTGCCGGACCTGGGCGAGTCCATCGAGAAGTTCTACAACCCGCTGATTCGCCAATTGCGCGACCTGCCATTGCCGGTGATCTGCGCGGTCAACGGCGTGGCAGCCGGCGCCGGGGCCAACATTCCACTGGCCTGCGACCTGGTACTGGCGGCGCGTTCGGCCAGCTTCATCCAGGCGTTCTGCAAGATCGGTTTGATCCCGGATTCCGGTGGCACCTGGACGTTGCCGCGCCTGGTCGGCATGGCCCGCGCCAAGGCCCTGGCTCTGCTCGGCAACCGCTTGAGCGCTGAACAGGCCGAGCAATGGGGCTTGATCTACCAGTGCGTGGACGACGCTAACCTGCGCGACGAAGCGCTGAAACTGGCCCGCCACCTGGCGACCCAGCCGACCTACGGCCTGGCGCTGATCAAACGCAGCCTCAATGCCAGCCTGAGCAACACCTTCGACGAACAGCTTGAGCTGGAAAAAGACCTGCAACGCCTGGCCGGGCGCAGCGAGGACTACCGCGAAGGCGTTGGTGCCTTCATGGAAAAACGCACCCCAAGCTTCAAGGGACGCTGAGACATGACCGCACTGAACACATCTGCCCGCATCGCCGTGATCGGCGCCGGCGCCATGGGTGCCGGCATTGCCCAGGTCGCCGCACAAGCGGGCCACCCGGTGATGCTGCTAGACAACCGCCCCGGCGCCGCCGCTCAAGCGATTGAAGGCATCGATCGGCAACTGGGCAAACGGGTCGACAACGGCAAGCTGTCCGCTGACGCCCGAAACGCGACCATCGCTCGCCTGCAAGCAGTCGAAGCGATTGAAGCCTTGGCCGATTGTCACCTGATCATCGAAGCCATCGTCGAGAACCTTGAGGTCAAGCGCGCCCTGTTCCGCCAGCTCGAAGGCATTTGCGGCGCACATTGCATCCTGGCCAGCAACACCTCGTCGCTGTCGATCACCAGCATCGCCGCGCAGCTTGAACGTCCAGAACGCCTGCTCGGCCTGCACTTCTTCAACCCGGCGCCGGTCATGGCGCTGGTGGAAATCGTCTCCGGCCTGGCCAGCGATCCGGCATTGGCCGAGTGCCTGTACGACACCGCGAGAGCCTGGGGCAAGAAACCGGTGCACACCCGCTCCACGCCAGGCTTTATCGTCAACCGCGTGGCCCGGCCGTTCTACGCCGAGAGCCTGCGCATGCTGCAGGAAGGCGCGGCCGATTGCCCGACCCTGGATGCGCTGATGCGCGAGGCCGGTGGTTTTGCCATGGGCGCGTTCGAACTGACCGACCTGATCGGCCATGACGTCAACTACGCCGTGACCTGTTCGGTGTTCGACGCCTATTACCAGGACACCCGTTTCCTGCCGTCGCTGATCCAGAAAGAACTCGTGGACGGCGGGCGCCTGGGACGCAAGAGCGGTCAGGGTTTCTACAACTACGCCCAAGGCGCGGTACGCCCGCAAGCCGCTGAAATTCGCAGCGATGCGAAGGTTGAGGTGTGTGCCGTGGAAGGCGACCTCGGCATTGCCCAGGGTTTGATTGCGCGTTTGCGCGAGCAAGGCGTCGAGATCATCCAGCGCGAAGGCCAGGGTTTGCTGCGCGTCGGTGACGCCGTACTCGCCTTGAGCGACGGGCGCATGGCCTGTCAGCGGGCTCGCGAAGATGGGCTGGGCAATCTGATCCTGCTGGACCTGGCATTCGACTACGCCAAGGCGCAACGCATCGCCATCAGTTACGCAGCCGGTATCGATCCGCTGGCCCTC
This sequence comes from Pseudomonas sp. NFX15, assembly GCF_049132105.1. Lineage (NCBI taxonomy): Bacteria > Pseudomonadati > Pseudomonadota > Gammaproteobacteria > Pseudomonadales > Pseudomonadaceae > Pseudomonas > Pseudomonas sp. NFX15. Next base: position 76,865 of record NZ_JAFMPV010000023.1, on the reverse strand, counting down.
GAACACGGCGTGGCCCTGCTGCAACGGGCTGGCTTGACGGTCAGCCTGCTCAGCGACAGCCCGGCCCTCGCCGTCCTGCGCACGGTGGCGATGCTCGCCAACGAAGCCGCCGACGCCCTGCTGCAAGGCGTGGCCTCGGCCGCCGACATCGACCTGGCGATGCGCGCCGGGGTGAATTATCCACAAGGCCCGCTGGCCTGGGCCGATGCCATCGGCCTGGCGCACATCCTCACTGTGCTGGAAAACCTGCAAGCCAGTTATGGCGAAGAACGCTACCGGCCGTCGCTGCTGTTGCGCCGTCGCGTCGCCGAAGGGAGACACCTCCATGACTAACCACGAAGCCATGACCCTGGCCAGCGAATGCGCCCAGGCCTTGCTCCAGCGCGACGCCGCCAGCCTGGGCATGGGCATGCGCCTGCTCTCGGCCGGCCCCGGTTGCGCCCGTGTGGGCATGACCGTGCGCGCCGACATGCTCCAGGGCCACGGCACCTGCCACGGCGGCTACTTGTTTGCGCTGGCCGATTCGGCGTTTGCCTTTGCCTGCAACAGCTACAACGAAGCCACCGTGGCCATCGGTTGCAGCATCGACTACATCGCCCCGGCGCGCCTGGGCGACACGCTGAACGCCGACTGCACCGAGCAAAGCCGCTCGGGCCGCACCGGCAATTACGACGTACGCATTGAAAACCAGCAGGGCCAATTGATCGCCCTGTTCCACGGCAAATCCTACAAAGTGCGCGGCCCGGTGCTGGCGCAGGAGAATCCTGATGAATGACGCCCTGATCATCGACGCGGTCCGCACCCCGATCGGCCGCTACGCCGGTGTCTTGAGCGGCGTGCGCGCCGACGACCTCGGCGCGGTCCCCCTGCGTGAACTGCTGCGCCGCCACCCGCAAGTGGACTGGGGCGCCGTCGATGACGTGATCTACGGCTGCGCCAACCAGGCCGGCGAAGACAACCGCAACGTTGCGCGCATGTCGGCGCTGCTGGCCGGGTTGCCGGTGAGCGTGCCGGGCACCACCCTCAATCGCCTGTGCGGTTCCGGGCTGGACGCCATCGGCACCGCCGCCCGTGCCATTCGCAGCGGCGAAACCGGGCTCATGCTGGTCGGCGGCGTCGAATCGATGTCCCGCGCACCACTGGTGATGGGCAAGGCCGAGCAGGCGTTTTCCCGCTCGGCGGAGATTTTCGACACCACCATCGGCTGGCGCTTCGTCAATCCGCTGATGAAAAAGGCCTATGGCATCGACTCCATGCCGGAAACGGCTGAGAACGTCGCCGAACAGTTCAACATTTCCCGTGCCGACCAGGACGCCTTCGCCCTGCGCAGCCAGCAACGTGCAGTCGCTGCCCAGGCCAGCGGGCGTCTGGCCAAGGAAATCGTTGCGGTGCAAATCCCCCAGCGCAAAGGCCCGGCCAAAGTGGTCGAGCACGACGAACACCCACGCGGCGACACCACTATTGAGCAGTTGGCAAAACTTGGCACGCCGTTCCGCGAAGGCGGCAGCATCACCGCCGGCAACGCTTCGGGCGTCAACGATGGTGCCTGCGCCCTGCTGCTGGCCAGCCCTGAAGTCGCCAAGCGCCACGGCCTAACCGCTCGTGGCCGAGTGGTCGCGATGGCCACTGCCGGCGTCGAACCACGGATCATGGGTATCGGCCCGGTGCCGGCCACGCGCAAGGTGCTGGAAGTCGCCAACCTGAGCCTGGCCGACATGGACGTGATCGAGCTCAACGAAGCTTTCGCCGCACAAGGCCTGGCCGTGCTGCGCGAACTGGGCCTGAGCGACACCGACCCACGGGTCAATCCGAACGGCGGCGCCATCGCCCTCGGCCATCCGCTGGGCATGAGCGGCGCCCGCCTCGTCACCACCGCTTTGCACGAACTGGAAGAACGTAACGGCCGCTACGCCTTGTGCACCATGTGCATCGGCGTTGGTCAAGGGATCGCGTTGATCATCGAACGTCTATCCCACTAAAGAATCGCGATTCCCAAGGAGCCGAAGGGTATCCTTGGGGCATGCACTCAAAGCCCCTGCGCGCAGGGGCTGGAACACAAAAACAATTCGAGTGAACACATGAACATGCCCATTGCCCAAGCCGTGTTGAACCCTGTGCTGGACCCGCTGGAAACCGCCAGCGTCGACGAGTTGCGCCAGCATCAGCTGGAGCGCCTGCGCTGGAGCCTGAACCACGCCTACAACAACGTGCCGCTGTACCGTCAGCGCTTCGATGCGCTGGGCGTGCACCCGGACGACATCAAGTCCCTCGACGACCTGGCGAAGTTCCCCTTCACCACCAAGTCCGACCTGCGCGACAACTACCCCTACGGCATGTTTGCCGTGCCGATGAACGACATCGTGCGCCTGCACGCGTCGAGCGGCACCACCGGTAAACCGACCGTGGTCGGCTACACCCAGAACGACATCGACACCTGGGCCAACGTGGTGGCGCGCTCGATCCGCGCCGCCGGCGGCCGGCGTGGCGACAAGGTGCACATTTCCTATGGCTACGGCCTGTTCACCGGCGGCCTCGGCGCGCACTACGGTGCCGAACGCCTGGGTTGCACGGTCATCCCGATGTCTGGCGGCCAGACCGAGAAACAAGTGCAACTGATCAAGGATTTCCAGCCGGACATCATCATGGTCACGCCGTCGTACATGCTCAACATCGCCGATGAAATCGAGCGCCAGGGCATCGACCCGCACAAGCTGGCCCTGCGCCTGGGCATCTTCGGCGCCGAGCCGTGGACCGCCGAACTGCGCGGCGCCATCGAGGCGCGCATGGGCATCACCGCACTGGACATCTACGGTCTGTCGGAAATCATGGGCCCGGGCGTGGCGATGGAGTGCGCCGAAACCAAAGACGGCCCGACCATCTGGGAAGACCACTTCTACCCGGAAATCATCGACCCGATGACTGGTGAAGTGCTGCCGGACGGGCAGATGGGTGAACTGGTGTTCACCTCATTGAGCAAAGAAGCCCTGCCGATGATCCGCTACCGCACCCGCGACCTGACGCGGCTGCTGCCGGGTACGGCGCGGCCGATGCGCCGCATCGACAAGATCACCGGGCGCAGCGACGACATGCTGATCATCCGCGGGGTCAACGTGTTCCCGACGCAGATCGAGGAACAGGTGCTGAAAGTCAAACAACTTGCCGAGTGCTACGAGATCCATCTGTATCGCAATGGCAACCTGGACAGCGTTGATGTGCATGTCGAATTGAAGGCGGAGCACCAGCACCTGAGCGATGAACAGCAGAAGGCTGTTTGTGGCGAGCTGAGCAAGCACATCAAGACGTACATCGGGATCAGTACACGGATCGTTTTACAGCCTTTCCATTCGATCAAACGCTCGGAAGGCAAGGCTTGCCACGTATTGGATAACCGTCCTAAAGCATGACTGCTGCACCCTTTATGGCCCCGCTAAATGCGGGGTTTTTTTTGCGCCTACGGTGCACACCCACCCGCTTTCCTGTGGGAGCGAGCCTGCTCGCGAATAGGCCGGCACTTCCAGCATTGATGCTGGCTGACAGGCCGCCTTCGCTGGCAAGCCAGCTCCTACAGGGGTTGGGGGTTTCCGCAACAGCTTGGTCGACTGTCAGGCTCGCTCCTACGGGTATCTGTTACCGAAGAAACCGCCAAAGCGATACCAAAAATAAATACGACACGTCATTTTGTGTTTGATATTAATTTCTGTATCGCTTATAAAGTTCTCCATGCCTCAGAACAGATTCAAGGCGGGAGAACAAAAATGTACGCACAGCTCGTAGAAACCGGTGTCAAGCGCATCAAGGACCTGTCGGAGATGTCCGAACAGGAACGCGCCTTCCAGGAAAAAATCGATTCAGAAATAAAGATCGAAGCCAAGAACTGGATGCCAGATGCCTACCGCCAGACACTGATCCGGCAGATTTCCCAGCATGCCCATTCCGAAATCGTCGGCATGCTGCCCGAAGGCAACTGGGTCACCCGCGCGCCGTCGCTCAAACGCAAACTGCAACTGATGGCCAAGATCCAGGACGAAGCCGGTCACGGCCTGTACCTGTACAGCGCCATGGAAACCCTGGGCGCCGACCGCGACGAAGAAATCGCCAAGCTGCACAGCGGCAAGGCCAAGTATTCGAGCATCTTCAATTATCCGACGCTGAACTGGGCCGATATGGGCGCGGTGGGCTGGCTGGTCGATGGCGCGGCGATCGTCAACCAGGTGGTGCTGCAACGCACCTCCTACGGCCCGTATTCGCGGGCGATGGTGCGCATCTGCAAGGAAGAGAGCTTCCACCAGCGCCAGGGCTACGAAATCCTCCTGACCATGATGCGCCACGGCAACCAGGCGCAAAAAGACATGGTCCAGGACGCGATCAACCGCCTGTGGTGGCCGTCGCTGATGATGTTTGGCCCAAGCGATGAACACTCGCCGAACAGTGCCCAGTCCATGGCCTGGAAAATCAAGCGCCAGAGCAACGACGAACTGCGCCAGCGCTTCATCGACCAGACCATCCCGCAACTGGAACTGCTGGGCTGCACCTGCCCCGACCCGGACCTGAAGTGGAATGCCGAGCGCGGTCACTACGACTTCGGCGAGATCCAGTGGAACGAATTCTACGAAGTGCTCAAGGGCAACGGCCCGTGCAACGTCGAACGCGTCGCCGCCCGCCGCAAGGCGATGGAAGACGGCGCCTGGGTTCGTGAGGCCGCCGTCGCCCACGCCCGTAAAAAACAAAACAAGAACGCCGCCTGATCCGGCCCAACAAACCGTGTAGGAACTGGCTTGCCAGCGAAGGCGGCCTCCAGAGTAGCGGCGATTTCACTGTCGTCTTCGCTGGCAAGCCAGCTCCTACAAAGCAACCGATGTGGAGTGAATGTCATGTCCGAGTGGACCCTCTTCGAAGTTTTCGTGCGCAGCAAGCACGGCCTGAACCACAAGCATGTCGGCAGCGTGCATGCCGCCGACACCACCATGGCCATCGAGAACGCGCGCGAGCTCTACACCCGTCGCAGCGAAGGCGTGAGCCTGTGGGTGGTGCCATCGGCATTGATCACCGCGTCGTCGCCGGATGAGAAAGACCCGCTGTTCGACCCGTCGGACGACAAGGTTTATCGCCACGCCAGCTTCTACGAGCTGCCGGCCGAAGTCGGGCACATGTGAGGTCGACCATGAATAACAAGACCGATTTGATCGAATACCTGCTGCGCCTCGGCGACAGTGCCCTGATCCAGGGCCAGCGCCTGTGCCAATGGTGCGGCAAGGCCCCGGCACTGGAAGAAGAGCTGGCGCTGATGAACGTCGGCCTCGACCTGGTGGGCCAGGCGCGCCACTGGCTGGAATACGCCGCCGAACTGCTGGACGACGGCCGCGATGCCGATCACCTGGCGTTCCGCCGTGACGAGCGCGCCTACCGCAACCTGCTGCTGGTGGAACAACCCAACGGTGACTTCGCGGTGACCATGCTCAAGCAGTTCCTCTATGACGCCTGGCATTTGCCGGTGTTGCAGGGCCTGAGCCAGTCCAGCGACGAGCGCATTGCCGGCATCGCCGCCAAAGCGGTGAAGGAAGTGACTTATCACCTGCGCCGCTCCGGCGAATGGATCGAGCGTATGGGTGACGGCACCGAAGAAAGCCACAAGCGTATGCTCGCGGCGATTCCGGAAGTCTGGCGTTTCACCATCGAGCTCATCGCTACCGACGACAGCGAACAGCGCCTGTGCGAAGCCGGCATTACCCCGGACATCGCCAGCGTCGCCGCACAGTGGCAGGCCAGGGTCGAAGCGATTTTCGCCAGCGCCACCCTGCCCGTCCCGGCCGCCGCCAACTACTTCTACCTCAATGCCCGTCGCGGCCTGCACAGCGAACACCTGGGCATTTTGCTGGCGGAAATGCAGTGCCTGCCACGAGCGTACCCCGATGCAACCTGGTGATCTGATCGCCAGCGACCTCGGCGCCCGGCCGGCTCAACCGACCGACCTCGCCGCCGCGTGGGCGATCCTGTCCGAAGTCATGGACCCGGAAGTGCCGGTGGTCAGCGTCGTCGACCTGGGCATCGTCCGCGACCTGGACTGGCAGGCCGGTCACCTTCACGTGGTGGTCACGCCGACCTACTCCGGTTGCCCGGCCACCGAAGTGATCGAGAGCGACATCCGCGACGCACTGGAACTGGCCGGATTCAAGGCGCCACAGCTTGAGCGCAAATTGACCCCGGCGTGGACCACCGACTGGATCAGCGACAGCGGTCGCGAACGCCTGCGCGCCTACGGCATCGCGCCGCCGGAGGGCAGCACCAGCAAGCGCAGCCTGCTCGGCGAAAGCCCGTTGGTTGCCTGCCCGCAATGCGGCAGCGCTCACACCGAGGTGCTCAGCGAGTTCGGCTCCACCGCGTGCAAGGCCCTGTACCGCTGCGTCGATTGCCGGGAACCGTTCGACTATTTCAAGTGCATCTGAGCGGCGCATCGGCCGTCCCAGCTGGAGAACAACAATGAGCAAATTTCACAGCCTGACCATCAAGGACGTGCGCGCCGAGACCCGTGACGCGGTGTCCATCGCCTTCGACATTCCGCAAGACCTGCAAGACAGCTTTCACTTCACCCAGGGCCAGCACCTGGTGATGCGCACCCACCTGGACGGCGAAGAAGTCCGCCGCTCGTATTCGATCTGCACCGGTGTCAACGACGGTGAACTGCGTGTCGCGGTCAAGCGTGTCGCAGGTGGACGCTTCTCGGCGTTTGCCAACGAACAGCTGAAAGCCGGGCACACCCTGGAAGTCATGCCACCGGCCGGGCACTTCTGCGTCGAACTCGACCCGGCGCGCCATGGCAATTACCTGGCCGTGGCGGCGGGCAGCGGTATCACGCCGATCCTGTCGATCATCAAGACCACCCTGGAAACCGAGCCCCACAGCCGCGTCACCCTGCTGTACGGCAATCGCTCCAGCTCCGGCGCGCTGTTTCGCGAACAACTGGAAGACTTGAAAAACCGCTACCTGCAACGCCTGAACCTGATCTTCGTGTTCAGCCGCGAGCAGCAGGACGTCGATCTGTACAACGGCCGGATCAACGCCGAGAAATGCGAGCAACTGTTCAGCCGCTGGCTCGATGTGAAAGCGATGGACGCCGCGTTCATCTGCGGCCCGCAGGAAATGACCGAGACCGTGCGCGACAGCCTCAAGGCCAAAGGCATGGCCACTGATCGCATCCACTTCGAGCTGTTCGCCGCCGCCGGCAGCGAGCAGAAACGCGCCGCTCGCGAAGCGGCACGCCAGGTCGATGCGGCGGTCAGCCAGATCACCGTGATCAGCGACGGCCGCGCCCTGGCGTTCGACTTGCCACGCAACAGCCTGAGCATCCTCGACGCGGGTAACGAGCAAGGCGCCGAACTGCCCTACTCGTGCAAGGCCGGCGTGTGCTCGACCTGCAAGTGCAAGGTCATCGAAGGCGAAGTGGAGATGGACAGCAACCACGCCCTGGAAGACTACGAAGTGGCCGCCGGTTATGTGCTGTCGTGCCAGGCCTTCCCGATCAGCGACAAGGTGGTGCTGGACTTCGACCAGCTCTAACAAAGCGAACACACAACCTGTAGGAGCTGGCTTGCCAGCGAAGGCGACCTCAAGAGTGACGGTGCTTTCACTGACGTCATCGCTGGCAAGCCAGCGCCTACAGGGAAGTGGGCCAGTCTGCCGGGGCAGAAGTTTCCCACCCGGCGCCGGCGTCCACCTACATCCTTAATTCTATGGAGCCTCCCGATGTCCCAAGCCCCTACCCTGCAAAGCTTCATCGCCGGTCGCTGGATCGGCCAACACGGCGCACAAATCCTGCGCAGCGCCATCGACGGTCATGAAATCGCCCGTACCCATGAAGAGCGCCCGGACTTCGCCGAAGCCATCGAGCACGGCCGTCGCCAAGGCATCAGTGGCTTGATGGCGCTCGACTTCCAGCAGCGCGCCCAGCGTCTCAAGGCCCTGGCCCTGTACCTGAGCGAGCGCAAGGAACAGCTCTACGCGATTTCCCACCACAGCGGCGCGACCCGTGCCGACAGCTGGATCGACATCGAAGGCGGCAACAGCACGCTCTTCACCTACGCCAGCCTCGGCTCGCGCGAGTTGCCATCGGGCAACGTCGTCCATGAAGGCCCGGCAATGCAGCTGAGCAAGATGGGCACCTTCGCCGGCACCCACATCCTGGTGCCTCGCGGTGGCCTGGCGGTGCACATCAACGCCTTCAACTTCCCGATCTGGGGCATGTTGGAGAAATTCGCGCCGAGCTTCCTCGCCGGCATGCCGTGCATCGTCAAACCGGCCAGCGCCACCAGTTACCTGACCGAAGCCGTGGTGCGCTTGATGGATGAATCGGGCCTGCTGCCAGCGGGCAGCCTGCAACTGATCATCGGCAGCACCGGCGACCTGCTCGACCGCCTGCAAGGCCAGGACGTGGTGACCTTCACCGGTTCCGCCAACACCGCGGCCAAGCTGCGGGTCAACCCGAACCTGATCCGCAACTCGGTGCCGTTCAACGCCGAGGCCGACTCGCTGAACTGCGCGATCCTCGCCCCGGACGTAACCCCGGATGACGAAGAGTTCGAGCTGTTCATCAAGGAAGTGGCCCGTGAAATGACCACCAAGGCCGGGCAGAAATGCACCGCCATCCGCCGCGCCATTGTCCCGGCCCAGCACATCGATGCGGTCGCCACGCGGCTGCGCGATCGTCTGGCCAAAGTCGTGGTTGGCGACCCGTCGGTGGAAGGCGTGCGCATGGGTGCGCTGGCCTCTCACGACCAACAGAAAGACGTGGCCGAGCGTCTGGAAGCCCTGTTGCAGAGCAGCGACCTGCTGTTCGGCGCCCGCGACGGTTTCGAACCCCGTGGTGTAAATGTCGACAAAGGCGCGTTCTTCGCACCGACGCTGTTACAGGCCCGCGATCCGCATGCCGAGGGCGGCGCCCATGACATCGAAGCGTTCGGTCCGGTCAGCACCCTGATGGCCTACGACGACCTCGACGAAGCGCTGGCCCTGGCCGCTCGCGGTAAAGGCAGCCTGGTGGCCAGCCTGGTGACCAAGGATCCGCAAATCGCCGCCAAAGCCATTCCGGTCGCAGCAGCCTTGCACGGGCGTCTGCTGGTGCTGGATCGCCATTGCGCGGGCGAATCCACCGGCCACGGCTCGCCGCTGCCACAACTCAAGCACGGCGGTCCGGGTCGTGCCGGTGGCGGTGAAGAGCTCGGCGGCTTGCGCGCAGTCAAGCACTACCTGCAACGCGCGGCGGTACAAGGTTCGCCGACCATGCTAGCGGCGGTCACCGGCGAGTTCGTGCGCGGCGCCAAGGTCATCGAGACCGACGTGCACCCGTTCCGTCGCTACTTCCAGGACCTGCAGATCGGCGAGTCGCTGCTGACTCACCGCCGCACCGTCACCGAGGCAGACCTGGTGAACTTCGGCTGCCTGTCGGGCGACCACTTCTACATGCACTTCGACGACATCGCCGCCAAGGAATCGCAATTCGGCAAGCGTATCGCCCACGGTTACTTTGTGTTGTCGGCCGCGGCCGGGCTCTTTGTATCCCCGGGTGTTGGTCCAGTGCTGGCCAACTACGGCCTTGACACCCTGCGCTTCATCAACCCGGTGGGCATCGGCGACACCATCCAGGCGCGCCTGACGTGCAAACGCAAGATCGACCAGGGCAAGAAGAGCCCGCAAGGCATCCCGCAAGGGGTGGTGGCGTGGGATGTGGAAGTGACCAACCAGCTCGGCGAACTGGTGGCCAGTTATGACATTTTGACCTTGGTGGTTAAGCGCGAGGATTGATCCTCATCCGGCATCTCTGTGGGACGTACTGGCCTCTTCGCGGGCAAGCCCGCTCCCACAGGGTTTTCGGTCGGATACAAAATCTGCGGCATCCACAAATCACGGTAGGAGCAAGCTTGCTCGCGATGGTCGTGAACGATGGCACGCGTTTTCTGGATTAACGCGGTGCTCTCGGGTTTTTGGCGAGCAGGCTCGCTCCCACAGGGTTATGGGTAATCCTGAAAAGTCAGTGCTTGCGCAACCACTCGATAAACAGCGCAAACAGTTCCGACTGCGAACTCACTTCCAGTTTCAGGTACAGGTTCTTGCGGTGCATGCGCACGGTCTCTGGCGAGATGCTCATCTGGCTCGCCGTGGATTTCACCGAGTGCCCACGCAAGATCATGTGCGCCACTTCCCGCTCGCGTTCGGTGAGCAAATCACTGCCGAAATGCTCGAACGCCGCCTGCACCCGGTGCTTGAGATCATCACGCAGGCCCTGCTCTTTATCGCACTGGATCTCGTGACTGCGCAGCATCCCGCGTTGGCTGAATTCGTTGATGAACTCACGCACCAACGGCTCTACGGCGCGTAGCAGATTCAGTTGATCGGCGCTCAGGCATTCGCCGCCAAACCCCTGATAGAGGCTGACGGAAATCTTCGTGTCATTGCCGATGTCGACGATGTAGTAGCTGTCTTCCGAACAGCCCGCCTTCAGGTAATAGGCTTTGTAGTAGTCGCTGTCGAAGAAATTGTCCGGGGCGATTTCCTCCAGGTGATAGAAGCCTTGCGCCAACCCCTGCTCCACCGCCAGGCAGAACGGGTCGAGCATATACCCTCCGGAAAAATAACGCTCCAGCATCGAGACCTGATACTCCTGGGCAATCCCGCGCTGATGCAGCAACTGCGGTGCGCGGTCCTTGCGCTCCAGGCTGATCATCATCGACTCCACGGACACCAGCTGCGCCAGCGCCGACGCCAGGTGTTGCAAGGCGTCAGGCTCATCGACATGGGCGAATGCCTCGCGCATTCCCCCATGCCATTTGTGCAACGCCCCGAAGGGCATCGCGATCAGCGTATCGTCGTCTGGTTTGCTCATGCCCCGCAGTCTAGCGGCTGAACAAGCCCTTGGTAACAGCCTGACTGATGAAATCATTGGCCCGCGTACTGTCCGCTCGCTTCAAGCTCGGCGGCCACTTCCAGAATGCACACACGCAAGGTCTCGACGATTTCATCGACCTGGGCAAACGTCAGGATCAACGGCGGCGACATGACGTTGAGGTGCATGATCGGCCGCACCAGTAAGCCCCGGGCTTGCGCTCGAGAGTGAATCATTTCGCCGATGTTGATCTCGTCGGCAAACAATTGTTTGGTGCGTTTGTCCGCCACGAACTCCACGCAGGCCATCAACTTCAAGCAGCGCACATCGCCCACCAGCGGCAGGTCGCGCAGAGTCGCCAGGCGTTCTTCCAGATAAGCGCCCACCGTGTCGACATGCGCCAGCAGGTTTTCCCGCTCGATGATCTCGATGTTCTTCAGCGCCGCCGTGCAGCACACCGGGTGCCCGCTGTAAGTAAAGCCGTGGGTGAAGCAGCGGCCCTTGCCCGGCTCGGCGATGACCTTCCAGATGCGGTCGGAAAAGATGCACGCGCCCAGCGGCAGGTACGCCGAAGTCAGGCCCTTGGCGGTGGTGATGATGTCCGGCTGCACATCAAACACATCATAAGAGGCGAAGAACTTGCCCAGGCGTCCGAACGAGGTCACCACCTCGTCGGCGACGAACAGGATGTCGTAGCGTTGGCACACCTCCCACATGCGCTTGAGATAGCCGCGAGGCGGAATGATCACCCCGCCGGAGCCCATGATCGGCTCGGCGAAAAACCCGGCGACTTTGTCCGCGCCAATCGAGAGGATCTTGTCTTCGAACTCCTTGACCAGGAACTCCAAAAACTGAGCCTCGTCCATGCCGTCCGGCGCACGGTACGGGTTCGGGTTGGAGACGTGGTGGATCAGCGGGTTGGCGTAGTCGAATTCCGGCACCCGGTCGGCGGCCTTGTTGCCGATCGACATGGTCAGTGTGGTGGAGCCGTGATAGGCGTTGAACCGCGCGATGACGTGCTTCTTCTCAGGCAGGCCACGACAGTTCTGGTAGTACTGGATCAGCCGGTAGGCGGTGTCCACGGCGGTAGAGCCGCCGGTAGTCAGGAACACATGGTCGAGATCGCCCGGCGCCAGGCTGGCGAGTTTTTCGCACAGCTCGATGGCCACGTTGTTCGACATGTCGCAGAAAGGATTGGAGTAGGCCAGCTGACGCACCTGGTCGGCGATGGCCTCGGCCATTTCCTCGCGGCCCAGGCCGATGTTGGTGCACCACATGCCGCCCACCGCATCGAGAAAGCGGTTGCCCTGGGTGTCGTAGATGTAGGCACCTGTGCCTGCGACGATGTTCAACGAGCCTTGTTCGGCGTGTTCGTCGAACACGTGGTAGCCGTGCATGTGGTGGGCCTTGTCGGCCTTGACCAGCCGGGACTCATCCGCTGGCGAAAAAACGCTGCGTGTTGGGGTCGCCATAAAAAACCTCTAACCAATTTAACTAACGATCGAAAGACGTCGGGGGTGCGTCAGTGTCAGATGCCGCTTTTTACCGTGCTCCAGACACGGGTAATCGCTCGCATGTCCTTGGCGTCCTGGGTTTTCTGCGGGAACAGGCGTTCGCGGGTTTGTGCATCGGGGTAAATCGCCGGGTTGTCGCGCACTTCGGCGTTCAACAACGGTGTGGCTGCGGCGTTGCTGTTGGCGTAGTTGATGAAATCACTGACGTCGGCCATCACTTGCGGCTGCATCAGGTACTCCAGGAACTTGTGTGCGTTGGCGACGTGGGTCGCATCGGCCGGGATGTACATGTTGTCAAACCAGATCAGCGAACCTTCCTTGGGAATGAAGTACGCCAGGTTGATCTGCTTCTTGGCTTCCTGGGCGCGGGCCATCGCCGTGGCGTAGTCGCCGGACCAGGTCATGGCCATGCACACGTCGCCGTTGGGCAGGCTGGTCAGGTAATTGACCGAGTCGAATTTGCGGATGTATGGCCGTACCGACAACAGCAAGTCCTGCGCGGCTTTCAAGTCCGCCGGCGCGGCACTGCGCGGGTCGCGGCCCAGGTAGGTCAGGGCCATCGGGATGACTTCGGTCGGCGCATCGAGCAGGGTCACGCCGCAGTCGGCGAAGCGCGAGACGATCTTCGGGTCGAAGATCATCGCCAGCGAACCGATCGGTGCGTCCGGCATGCGTTCCTTGATCTTGTCGACGTTGTAGGTCACGCCGTTGCTGCCCCAGGTGTAAGGCGCCGAGTATTGGGTGCCAGGGTCGTAGCCTTGCAGGTCCTCGATGATCTGCGGGTCGAGGTTGGTCCAGCCCGGCAGCTGTTTTTTGTCCAGCGGCTGGAACACCTTGGCCTTGATCAGCGGCGGCGCCAGAGAGGCGTTCAACACGATCAGGTCGTAACCGGAATGGCCGGTGAGCAGCTTGGCCTGTACCGTTTCATAGGAATCGAAGGTGTCGTAGACCACTTTGATACCGGTGGCCTTTTCGAAATCGGCGATGGTTTTTTCGCCGATGTAATCCGCCCAGTTATAGAGCCGCAGCGTGTTGCTGTCGTCCACTTGAGCGGCATAGGCGTTGAAGGTCAGCGGTACAACAAACAGACTGGAAATCACCTTAAGCAGCGTCTTGCCCATAGCAAATGCACCTTATAGCGAGTTCGGCTCTGGATGAGCGGATGCCGCCACTATTGGACGATTCGCCAAGCCGGGCCATACCCCGAATGGGTGTGTGTCGTTTTTGGAGCATTGGCATGGCAAAAAGCGGCAGCGCAGTTGACCCGTTTTGCCATAGATCAGGGTTTGTCCGGCGCTTAAAGTGGCAGCCTGAACCGAGGAGCCTGTGATGACAGACCTGATCAAACACGAGTTGAAGGAGGGCGTGCTGACGCTGACCATCGACCGTCCCGACAAGCTCAACGCGCTGAACAACGCCATGTACACGCGCCTGGCCGACCTGTTGCTGGCCGCCGACGAAAACGAGCACACTGGCGTGATCATCCTCACCGGTGGCCCGGCGTGCTTCACCAGCGGCAATGACCTGGTGGATTTCCTCCAGCACCCGCCGACGCACCTCGATGCCCCGGCGTTCCGCTTGATGAAAGTCGTCATCCATCTGCAAAAGCCGCTGGTCGCGGCCGTCTGCGGGGCGGCCATCGGCATCGGCACTACATTGCTGCTGCATTGCGACCAGGTACTGGTCACCCGCAATGCCAAGTTGCGCATGCCGTTCGTCAACATCGGCCTGTGCCCTGAGTTCGGCGCCAGCCTGCTGCTGCCACGTCGCCTCGGTCACGCCCGCGCCGCGAGTTTGCTGCTGTTGGGCAACGGCCTGGACGGCAATGACGCGGTGAACTGGGGCATTGCCAATGAAGCCTTCGACGATGGCGAACAATGCCTGGCGGCGGCGACGAAAATCGCCCAGCGCTTGCTGGCCCTGCCGCAGCAAGCCTTGCGCCAGTCCCGGCAATTGATGAAGCAGGCGACGTTGACGGAACTGCAAGCCACGTTGCGCGAAGAAAACACGCTGTTCATTCAGCGCCTGAACACCGACGAGGCGAAAACCGCCTTGAACGCCCTGCTCAATCGCAGTACAGATAAGCATCCACCGAAAGGAAACCAGCCATGAACACTCCAGACATCTACGTCGTCAGCGCCGCCCGTACCGCCATCGGTACCTTCGGCGGTTCGCTCAAGGACGTGCCACTGGCCGACCTCGCGACCACGGCCGTGAAAACTGCCCTGGAACGCGCCGCCGTAGACCCGGCGCTCGTTGGCCACCTGGTGATGGGCAACGTGATCCCGACCGAAACCCGCGATGCCTACATCTCCCGCGTCGCTGCGATGAACGCCGGCATTCCGAAGGAAACCCCGGCCTACAACGTCAACCGCCTGTGCGGTTCGGGCCTGCAAGCGATCATCAATGCCGCCCAGACCCTGATGCTCGGCGATGCCGACATCGTCGTCGGTGCCGGTGCCGAATCCATGAGCCGTGGCCCGTACCTGATGCCGAGCGCCCGTTGGGGTTCGCGCATGGGCAACGCCCAGGTCATCGACTACATGCTCGGCATCCTGCATGACCCGTTCCATGGCATCCACATGGGCATCACCGCCGAGAACGTCGCTGCACGCAACGGCATCACCCGCGAAATGCAGGACGCCCTGGCCCTGGAAGACCAGAAACGCGCCGCCCACGCGATTGCCAACGGCTACTTCAGCGAGCAGATCGCGACCGTGGAAATCCAGGATCGCAAAGGCGTCAAACTGTTCAATGTCGACGAACACCCGCGTGCCACGACCCTGGAACAACTGGCGGCGATGAAGCCGGCGTTCAAGAAGGACGGCTCGGTTACCGCCGGCAACGCCTCGGGCCTCAACGACGGCGCCGCTGCGCTGGTCATGGCCACCGGCACCGCGGTCCAGGCCAACAATCTGAAGCCACTTGCCCGCCTGGTCAGCTACGCCCACGCCGGCGTCGAACCGGAGTTCATGGGCCTGGGCCCGATCCCGGCCACCCGCCTGGCGCTCAAGCGCGCCGGCCTGACCGTCGCCGACCTGGACGTGATCGAAGCCAACATCGCCTTCGCCGCCCAAGCCTGCGCCGTGAGCCAGGAACTGGACCTCGACCCGGCCAAGGTCAACCCGAACGGTTCGGGTATTGCTTTGGGTCACCCGGTGGGCGCGACCGGCGCGATCATCGCCACCAAGGCCATCCACGAACTGCATCGCACCGGCGGCCGTTACGCGCTGGTGACCATGTGCATCGGTGGCGGCCAGGGGATTGCGGCGATTTTTGAACGCGTCTGATCCCAAGCACGCTCTTGTAGGAGCTGGCTTGCCAGCGAAGGCATTCTGTCAGTCACCATCATCGCTGACTGACTCACCGTCTTCGCTGGCAAGCCAGCTCCTACAAGTTGCGCTAGCATCCGGAGACCGAGGCCACGTCCCCTAGATTCCCCCTCAGAACACAAAGCCGTTCCACGCGGCCAGTCACGGAGAAGATCGCTCCATGCACAGGTTGCGCAAGCACCTGAACCGGGGGCCGGAGGACGACTCATGGAACCTCGGCGATCTGAATGGTCAGTTCAACTCAAAACCTGTGCGGGCTTGCCCGCGAAGGCGTCAGATCGAACACCCCATATTTAACTGCCCCCTATCTAGCCAATCACCTGACGACCGGCAGCAAAAATCATTTGCCACAAAATATTACCTGCGTCATATTACGAGCATCATAATCAAGCGCCCGCCCGCGACAGGTATCTCGCCATGACCAGCATGTCCACCGTAGAACCCGACCTGGACACCCCGGTGAAACCGGCCAAGCGTCCCCTGCTCAAGCGCCTGTTGCTGCCCACCGTGGGCATCGCCGCGTTGGTGTTGGCCGGCGTTTACGGGGCGCATTGGTGGACCGCCGGGCGCTTCATCGAGGTAACCGACGACGCCTACATCGGCGGCGACGTGACGGTAATCGGGCCGAAGGTGGCGGGTTATATCGATGAAGTGCTGGTAACCGACAATCAGCCGGTCAAGGCCGGTGACGTGCTGATCCGTCTCGACTCACGCGACTACCGCGCCAACCTGGCAAAGGCCGAAGGCGCAGTGGCCGCCCAGCAAGCCTTGCTGGCCAACCTCGACGCCACCGAACAACTGCAACAGGCCGTGATCGGCCAGGCCCGCGCTGGCATCGAAGCCACCGGTGCCGAAACCTCCCGCTCGCGAGACGACGATGCCCGCTACAAAAAACTGGTGACCACCAACGCCGTCTCGGTGGAAAGTGCCCAACGCGCCAACGCCACGTTCAAGACCGCCCAGGCCCAAAGCAACCGCGCCCAGGCGGAACTGCTGGCCGCGCAACGCCAGTTGAATGTGATCGACACCCAGAAACAACAAGCCCGCGCCGCGCTGATCCAGGCCAAGGCTGAACGTGACCTGGCGCAATTGAATGTCGGCTACACCGAACTGAAAGCCCCGGTCGACGGCGTGATCGGCAATCGCCGGGCGCGGGTCGGTGCTTACGCCCAGGCCGGCTCGCAATTGCTCTCGGTGGTGCCGACCAGCGGACTGTGGGTCGATGCCAACTTCAAGGAAGACCAGCTGGCGCACATGGTGCCGGGGCAACGGGTGGTGATTCGCGCCGACGTGCTGTCGGGCCAGCAATTCCACGGACACCTGGACAGCCTCGCCCCCGCCAGCGGCTCGCAATTCAGCGTGCTGCCACCGGAAAACGCCACCGGCAACTTCACCAAGATCGTGCAGCGGGTGCCGGTACGGATTCACCTCGACCCGGCCGACAGCGTACTCGGCCATCTGCGCCCAGGCCTGTCGGTGACTGCCGAAGTCGACACGCGCAAGGCGCCTGAAACGCCTGCCGTTGCGAGCGCGCCATGAGCCGCGCCCTCGCCGCCCCGGCCCAACCGTTCAATGCCGCGGACATGGCCACGGCGACGAAGGTCTTCGCCTTCGCCAGCATGTGTATCGGCATGTTCATTGCGCTACTGGATATCCAGATTGTCTCGGCTTCGCTGCGAGACATTGGCGGCGGGCTCTCCGCCGGCACCGACGAAACCGCCTGGGTGCAGACCAGCTACCTGATCGCCGAAATCATCGTCATCCCGCTGTCCGGCTGGCTGTCCCGGGTGTTCTCCACCCGCTGGCTGTTTTGCGCCTCGGCCGTTGGCTTCACCCTGACCAGCCTGTTGTGCGGCGTGGCCTGGAACATCCAGAGCATGATCGCCTTCCGCGCTATGCAAGGGTTTCTCGGCGGCTCGATGATTCCGATGGTGTTCACCACGGCGTTCATTTTCTTTACGGGCAAGCAACGGGTAATCGCCGCCGCGACCATCGGTGCCGTGGCTTCGCTGGCACCGACGCTGGGCCCGGTAATCGGCGGCTGGATCACCGACATTTCATCCTGGCACTGGCTGTTCTACATCAACCTGGTACCGGGGATTTTTGTCGCTGTGGCCGTGCCGATGCTGGTGAAAATCGACCAGCCGGAACTGTCGCTGCTCAAAGGCGCGGACTACCTGAGCATGGTGTTTCTGGCGCTGTTCCTCGGCTGCCTGGAATACACCCTCGAAGAAGGCCCGCGCTGGAACTGGTTCAGCGACAGCACGATCCTTACCACTGCCTGGATCAGCGGCCTCGCCGGTCTGGCGTTCATTGGCCGGACCTTGCACGTGGCCAACCCGATCGTCGATCTGCGCGCCCTGAAGGATCGCAATTTCGCCTTGGGCTGTTTTTTCTCGTTCGTCACCGGCATCGGCCTGTTCGCCACGATTTACCTGACGCCGCTGTTCCTCGGTCGGGTGCGTGGCTACGGCGCGCTGGACATTGGCCTGGCGGTTTTTTCCACCGGGGTGTTCCAGATCATGGCGATTCCGCTGTACGCCTTTCTGGCCAACCGTGTCGACCTGCGCTGGATCATGATGACCGGCCTTGGGCTGTTCGCGCTGTCGATGTGGGATTTCAGCCCGATCACCCATGACTGGGGGGCTAAAGAATTGATGCTGCCGCAGGCCTTGCGCGGGATTGCCCAGCAATTGGCGGTGCCGCCCACCGTGACCTTGACCCTCGGCGGCCTGGCGCCGGCGCGGCTCAAGCATGCGTCAGGGTTGTTCAACTTGATGCGAAACCTGGGCGGGGCCATCGGCATCGCGGCGTGTGCGACCATTCTCAATGACCGCACCAACCTGCACTTCACCCGGTTGGCGGAGAACCTCAACAGCACCAACGAGGCGCTCAACCAGTGGCTGTCCCAGGTCGGTAACAACTTCGCCGCCCTCGGCCAGAGCGGTGACGCCGGGGTCACCGCCAGCCTGCACCAGTTATGGCTGCTGACCTACCGCGAAGCCCAGACGCAAACCTATGGCGACGCGTTTTTGATGATCGGGGTGTGCTTCGTCATCGCCACGGCGATGGTGCCCTTGATGCGCAAGGTGCAACCACCGGCCGCGCCGAGTCCGGATGCTCATTGATGCGTTTGCGGGTCAGGCGGCCGGCATTTTGCGAAAGCCAATGGCCAGGCGATTCCAGGCGTTGATGGTGGTGATGGCAACGGTCAGGTCGACCATTTCCCTGGCATCGAACTGGGCGGCGGCCAGTTCGTAGTCTTCGTCCGGCGCGTGGGTCTGGCTGATCAGGGTCAGGGATTCAGTCCAGGCCAGGGCGGCACGTTCACGGTCGGTGAAGAATGGCGTTTCGCGCCACGCCGACAATGTCGCCAGGCGGCGCTCGGATTCCCCGCCCTTGCGCGCATCGGCGCTGTGCATGTCCAGGCAGAAGGCGCAGCCGTTGATTTGCGAAGTGCGCAGCTTGACCAGTTCGATCAGGTTCTTTTCCAGTGGCAGCTTCGATACGGCGGTTTCCAGGGCGATCATCGCTTTGAGGGCGTCAGGGGAAGCGGTGTAGAAATCGATACGGGTTTTCATGGTGTGTTCCAGTGCAAGTGGGTGTGGCGCTACGTTAGTCCCATGACCGGTTTGTACAAATAGCCAATCTTGCAGAAGTCGAGTAGGCCACTGCGCAATCCCTCTTCAGGAACAAGCCTGCTCGTGAACCGCGAAGCGGCCCTTCACGCCCGATTGCGCAACCACTGCAAAAAGCCCTTTTTCTGCACCGCCACCGGCAAATCCTGAGTGAGAATCCTGGCTTTTTGCAGCCGGTAATCGAGCAAGGCCTTCATCGCATCGTTGATGTCGTGACGGGCGTCCAGGCACGGCTTGAGGTAGGATTTTTCGATGCGGTACAGGCCACAAAAAGTCTTGGCGGTAAACTGCGCAGGCAACGCGCTGTCGCTGAGAATACCGGCCTCGCCGATCACCTCCCCCGGCCCCATGCGACCGGATTCGTAAGGCGCTCCGTGACGCATCAGGGTCACCGAGATCACCCCGGATTCGATAATGAACAAGTGATCGCTGACCTCCTGCGCTTCCAGGATCACCTCCCCGGCGCGAAAGGTTTGCAGGGTCATGTTCTGGGCGAATGTATCTTTCTCTTCCTGACGCAACGTGGAGAAAATTGGCGAGCTGTCGAGCAACGCCCGTTTGCGCGTCGACGTGATGAGTGGAGTGGGCTCCACGCTGGACAACAGGTTGACCCCGGACGCCTGCAAGTGCCGATAAGCCAGGTCGTAGAGTTGATTGCGCACCTCGCGTTTCTCGTCCATCGACGCGACGAAACCGCTGATTTCATAGACCGCGCCGGTGTTGCTCGCGGTTTTCAGGCCGACGCTGGGCGACGGCGTATCCAGCAGCGCACGGCAACCCTGCATGGCCCGTTCCAGAGCATCGATCACGGTGTTCGGCCGCGCGTGGGGGCTCACTTCCAGGGAGACGGAAATGCCGAACATGTCGTTCGGCCGGCTGAAATTGATGATCTTGGCCTTGGCGGCCAGCGAGTTGGGAATCACCGCCATGCAGCCCTGGGAGGTTTGCAGGCGAGTGGCGCGCCAGTCGATGTCGGTGACCTTGCCCTCCATACCATCGATGGCGATATAGTCATCGAGTTGATAGGGTTTGGTGGTGTTCAACACGATCCCGGAGAACACATCGCTGAGGGTACTTTGCAACGCCAGACCGACCACGATCGCCAATGCACCGGAGGTCGCCAGCACGCCCTTGACCGGCAGGTCGAGCACATAAGCCAGGGCTGCAATCACCGCGATCAGGAAAATCACCGCGCCGAGCAGATCCTGGAGCAAGCGCCCGGTGTGCCCGACCCGTTGCATCATCACCGCGCCAATCAGCACGGTCAGGGTTCGCGCACCGAACAACCACCAGCCGATCTGCAGCCCGGTCGCCGCCAGGTGCAGCGGCACATTATCGGCCCAGGGTGGCGGCTCCATCGGGTTCAGGCCTTCGTTGAACAGCAGCAGGCTGAACAGCGAAAAAATAACCACCCGCACCAGCAGTCGCCAGCCACTGCCCAGGGCACTGAGCAAGTACCACAACCCCAGATCGATCAGGATCAGCGCCATCGCGCAGATCAACGGGTGTTCGGTGAGCAATGACAGCATCAAGCAACTCCAGCCTGGGCCAAAATGCGAAGATCGCACGGATTGGCCTTAGTGTAGGAGCAATTGGTTTCACGGGGCTAAAGGCATGTCACAAAAACAACGGTGGGAGATTCTATGGTCGAGGGCTTTTCCTCAACCATGGAATCTCCCACATTTTCGATCGTTGGCGATCAGATTTTCGCGGGCGAACGGCCTGGTTTCTTGGTTTGCAGCAAATGCGAGAACACCGCGTGCAAATCATCC
Organism: Pseudomonas sp. NFX15; assembly: GCF_049132105.1. Taxonomy (NCBI): domain Bacteria; kingdom Pseudomonadati; phylum Pseudomonadota; class Gammaproteobacteria; order Pseudomonadales; family Pseudomonadaceae; genus Pseudomonas; species Pseudomonas sp. NFX15. The sequence goes on along the minus strand of NZ_JAFMPV010000023.1, from coordinate 55,736 downwards.
GACGCACTTTCTTCGTCGAGGTTGAGTTTGCTGTCGATGTGATCCATGTGGTGCATCATCAGGTTCACCGCCAGCTCACCGTTGCCCGCCTCGATGGCGTCGATCAGTTGGGTGTGTTCGTCGTAGGAACAATGGGAACGGTTGCCGCTTTCGTACTGGGCAATGATCAACGAAGTCTGGGACACCAGGCTGCGCTGGAAACTGATCAACGGCGTGTTTTTCGCCGCTTCGGCCAGCTTCAGGTGGAACTCACCCGACAGGCGGATGCCGGCACCGCGATCGCCACGGGAGAAGCTGTCGCGTTCGTCGTTGACCATCTGCCGCAATTCGGCAATCTGCTCGGCGGTGGCGTGCACGACCGCCAGTTCGGTGATCGCACGTTCGACCAGGCGACGGGCGAAGAACACCTGGCGCGCCTCCTCGACGCTCGGGCTGGCGACTACCGCGCCGCGATTAGGCCGCAACAGCACCACCCCTTCATGGGCCAGGCGCGACAGCGCACGGCGAATGATGGTGCGGCTGACCCCGAAAATTTCCCCCAGCGCTTCTTCGCTCAACTTGGTGCCGGGCGCCAGACGCTGTTCGAGGATGGCCTCGAAGATATGCGCGTAGACAATATCGTCCTGGGTACCGCTGCGGCCGGCTTTGCCTGCTCGCGGTTGTTTCTTTAGGGGCTGCAACTGTTCGTTCATGGGCACTCGAGTCAGGAAAACTGCGGCGAATTGACGATGACTGTAATACGGCACAGTGGGTCGCTGGCAAGTATCGCGTAAAAAACACCGCGATTGTACACAATGGATGGTGGCAACACGACTGTATGGCTGAATGTTGCCTCGGCTGTATCGCAACGTCGGGTTGCTTTTGAGTTTAGGCTTAATCGCGAAATCCGTGGCGAACACATCCCTTGTAGGAGCCGGCTTGCCGGCGAAGGCGTCCTCAGGCTTTGTGCAACCTGTGCGGGCGCCTTCGCTGGCAAGCCAGCGCCTACACAGGGTGCGGGTTTTCGGAAATTTTTTATCCAGATAAGGAACACCTCCGTCATGAATGACGCCACGCACACGCAACTGCACCCCCTGGCCGACACCTCGCCCTCGGCCATCGTCGCCGGGTTCATCGCCATGATGACCGGCTACACCAGTTCCCTGGTGCTGATGTTCCAGGCCGGGCAAGCGGCGGGCCTGAGCAGCGGGCAGATTTCCTCGTGGATCTGGGCGATCTCCATTGGCATGGCGGTGTGCTCCATCGGCCTGTCCCTGCGCTACCGCACGCCGATCACCATTGCCTGGTCGACCCCCGGCGCGGCGTTGCTGATCACCAGCCTGGGCGGCGTGACCTACGGCGAGGCCATCGGTGCCTATATCACCTGCGCGGTACTGGTGACGATTTGCGGGCTGACCGGCAGCTTCGAACGACTGGTAAAAAAGATCCCGGCCTCGCTGGCCGCGGCTTTGCTCGCCGGAATACTGTTCAAGATCGGCAGCGAGATTTTCGTTGCCGCCCAGCATCGCACGGCATTGGTGCTGGGGATGTTTGTCACCTACCTGGTTATCAAGCGCCTGTCGCCGCGCTATGCCGTGTTGGCGGCGTTGTTGGTGGGCACGGCGTTGTCCGGGTTCATGGGGCTGCTGGACTTCAGCGGCTTTCACCTGGAAGTGGCGACGCCGGTCTGGACCACGCCGCATTTCTCCCTGGCGGCAACTATCAGCATCGGCATCCCGCTGTTCGTGGTGGCCATGACCTCGCAAAACATGCCCGGCATCGCCGTGTTGCGCGCCGATGGCTACACGGTGCCTGCTTCGCCGCTGATCACCACCACCGGCATCGCTTCATTGTTGCTGGCGCCGTTCGGCTCCCACGGCATCAACCTGGCGGCCATCAGCGCAGCGATCTGCACCGGGCCGCATGCCCATGAGGATCGCAACAAACGCTACACCGCCGCAGTGTGGTGCGGGATTTTCTACGGGATCGCCGGGGTGTTCGGTGCGACGTTGGCGGCACTGTTTGCCGCGCTGCCTAAAGAGCTGGTGCTGTCGATTGCGGCGCTGGCGTTGTTCGGCTCGATCATCAACGGCCTGAGCATCGCCATGAGCGAAGTAAAGGAACGTGAAGCGGCGCTGATCACCTTCATGGTCACGGCATCGGGGTTGACGCTGTTTTCCATCGGGTCGGCATTCTGGGGGATTGTCGCGGGGGTGTTGACGCTGCTGATTCTGAATTGGCGCAAGGCCTGAAAAGCTTCGCTGGCAAGCCAGCGCCTACACTTAATTGGCAGGCAAAAAAACGGCGACCCTTGGGTCGCCGTTTTTTCTGGAATCAAGCCTTGTTGATCGGCTTTTCCGGGTACCACACGTCCAGCAACGGGCTGACTTCAACGCTGGTCAGCTCGGTGCGGCCTTTGAGCCAGGCTTCAACAGTTGCACGTTGCTCTTCGGAAACCGAGCCACGCTTTTGCAGGCAAACCAGACCGTAGTCGTCGCCGCCAACATAACCCAGACCGTTGGCTTCCATGGCTTCTTTGAGGAACGCGTCGAGGAAAGCATCAATGGCTTCATCAGCCAAATCTTCTTTGAAATCCAGGTTCAGTTCGAAACCCAGCTCTTGAAATTCATCGACGCACAGTTTTTTGCGCAGACGCTGGGAACGGTTAGTCGCCATTGGAACAATCCTCTTAAGTAATAACGGGCGGCACTTTAGCAGTTTAAGCCGCCGCTTGCCTGACTCTCTGGGCAACAACGCTACCGTCGGTAAAAAAAATAGCTGATTAGACGGCCACCGTACGGCACAAGCCGCGACACCTTGGGGCATAATGCCGACACTTTCATGACCATTGAGGGAATTTATCTTCATGCCCTCGTCTTTTTCCCCTCGGCTGTAGGGTTTTATTTCAGATGATTAAATCTTTGCGTCCCTTGTTGCTGGCCAGCCTTCTTTTCCCCCTGGCCCTCCCCGTTTCCGCCGCTGCGATCAATTCCGCGCTGACGCCCAACGTCGAAAAAGCCCTCAAGGCCAGCAAGCTGCAAGACAGCGCCTTGTCGCTGGTGATGATCCCGCTCACCGGTCCCGGCACCCCCACCGTGTTCAACGCCGATGTATCGGTCAACCCCGCCTCGACCATGAAACTGGTCACCACCTACGCGTCCTTGGAAATGCTCGGGCCGAACCATCAGTGGAAAACCGAGTTCTACACCGACGGCACCCTCAGCGGCGGCATTCTCAACGGCAATCTCTACCTCAAGGGTGGCGGCGATCCGAAGCTGAACATGGAAAAACTCTGGCTGCTGATGCGCGACCTGCGCGCCAACGGCGTGACCCAGGTCACTGGCGACCTGGTGCTGGACAAAACCTTCTTCGTGCAACCGCAGTTGCCGGAATTCAATGACGACGGCAACGACGAGAACAAGCCGTTCCTGGTCAAGCCCGATTCGCTGCTGGTCAACCTCAAGGCCCTGCGCTTCGTTGCGCGCAATGACTCGGGCAAGGTGCTGGTCTCGGTCGAGCCGCCGATTGCGAGCATCCGCATCGACAACCAGGTCAAGGCCCTCAACGCCAAGCAATGCACCGGTGGCGTGCGCTACAACCCGGTGCCGCAGGCCGACGGCAGCGTGACCGTAACCGTCGGCGGCCAGTTGGGCGAAGGCTGCAGCTCGCAGACCTACCTGTCGCTGCTCGACCACGCGACCTACACCGCCGGCGCCGTTCGTGCGATCTGGAAAGAACTGGGTGGCAGCATCCAGGGCAAGGATGTGCTGGCGCCAACGCCGAAAGACGCCAAGGTCCTGGCCCGGGCGTTTTCGCCGGACCTGGCGGAAATCATCCGCGACATCAACAAGTACAGTAACAACACCATGGCCCAGCAGTTGTTCCTGAGCCTGGGCCAGCGTTTTCGCACCGATGCCGACGCTGACGACGCCAAGGCTGCGCAGCGCGTGGTGCGTCAGTGGCTGGCGAAAAAGGGCATCACCGCGCCGCACCTGGTAATGGAAAACGGCTCCGGCCTGTCCCGCGCCGAGCGTGTCAGCGCGCGGGAAATGGCCTCGATGCTCGAAGCGGCCTGGCATAGCCCGTATGCCGCCGAGTACATCAGTTCGTTGCCGATTGCCGGCACCGACGGCACCATGCGCAAGCGCCTGAAGACCACGGCGATGCGCGGTGAAGCCCACGTCAAGACCGGCACCCTGAACACCGTGCGGGCGATTGCCGGCTTCAGCCGCGACGTCAACGGCAACACCTGGGTCGTGGTGGCGATCCTCAACGACAAGGCCCCGTTCGGCGCCTCCTCGGTGCTCGACCAGGTGCTGCTGGACCTGTACCGCCAGCCGAAACTGCCGCAGACGGCTTCGGTGTTGTAAGAGGGACCGCGGATTCAACTGGAGCTGGCTTGCCAGCGAAGAGGCCGGCACATCCAGCATTGATATTGGCTGGCAGGACGCTTTCGCTGGCAAGCCAGCGCCTGCAGGGGATCAGGTCATTTCGCCTTCGACCCGATCCCTGCCCCCCTGCTTCGCCGCGTAAACCCCCGAGTCCGCCCGCAACAGCAAGGCGTCGGCGCCCTCTCCGACCCGCCAACTGGCGATCCCGAAACTCGCAGTGACAATGCCAACGCCGTCGATCGGTGAACTGCGCAAGCCCTGCCACAATTGCTGGGCCAGCACATAGGCATGCTCGCGGCTGATGTCCGGGCACAACACCATGAACTCCTCGCCGCCCAAGCGGCAGAACACGTCGGTGCGGCGCAACCGGTGGCCGATACGTTCGCACACCGCCTGCAACACCCGGTCTCCCACGGCATGCCCGTGCAGGTCATTGATGCGCTTGAAATGGTCGATATCGAGCATGATCACCGACAGCTCACCGCCGCCGCGCTCGACCCGAGCCATTTCGGTGGTCAGGCGTTCCTGGAAATAGCGTCGGTTGTGGATGCCGGTCAGCGAATCGGTGACCGACAACGCACGCAATTCTTCCTCCACCCGCTTCATGTCGGAAATGTCCGAGATATAGCCGTGCCACAGCACTCCGCCACCCGGCAGTTCTTCCGGCGTGGCCTCGCCGCGCACCCAGCGCAGCCCCCGCAGCGGCAATTGCACGCGGTACTCTTCGCGCCAAGGGCTCAGGCTGTCCGCAGAGGCGCGGATCGAAGCCCGGACGCGGGTGGTGTCCTGCGGATGAATCCGGGTGAAGATCGACTCGGCATTCATCAGCAGCACGTCCGGTTCCAGCTCGTAGATTTCGCGAATGCCGTCGCTGGCGTAGATCACGCTGAAACGCCCATCGAACTCCATCTTGAACTGATAGATGCCGCCGGGCACGTGGGCGCTGAGTTTCTTCAACAGCAGGTCCCTTGCGGCAAGTGCTTCGTGGACCCGCTTGCGTTCGGTGATGTCGATGCACACCGCCAGGTGCCCGACCCACAGGCCTTGTTCGTCGAGCACCGGCGTGGCGAGCATGTTGACCATCAGATGGCTGCCATCGCCGCGCACCAGCGTCCACTCCCGCGTCTCATGACCGCCCTCCACATCGCCTTCGACCAGCATGGCGTGGCAGGACGGCACGGGTTTGCCATAGCGCGTACTCAGCTCCGCCGAACGCGCCTCGAGCTCCCGGGGCAGGTGCAGGTTTTCCAGGGTCATGTGCCCCACCACCTCGGCGCTGGTGTAGCCGAGCATCTGTTCGGCGCCAGCGTTGAAGGTGCTGATGACCCCGCGCAGGTCGGTGGCGATGATCGCGACCTGGGTCGCCGCGTTCAACACCCCACGCAATTGTCCGTGGGTGCCGCGCAGTTCCTGCTCGCGCTCGCGCAATTCCCCGGTGCGCTGCTCGACCAGCTTCAGCGCGCGTTGCCGCTGGCTGACCAGGACATACAGCAAGGCACTGAGCAACAGACTCAGCAACCCGCCCAGCACCACCACGCTGCTTACCGACGAATGGTTGGCTTGCAGGAAAGCTTCGCTGGGCAGGATATCGACCTGGTAATCATGGTCGGCCAGGCGCAACAGGCGTGTGGCGGACAGCTCGCTCACGGCCGGTGGATTGGGCGACTCGAACAGCACTTCGTGCTGGTCATTGGTGGACAAATCGAGGATGCGCATCGAGAGGTAGTCACGACTGGGCTCCGGTAATCCGTCCGCCAGCAGTTGACGCATGCTGATCACCGCCATCACGTAGCCGTAGGGCTTTGCCGACTTCGCATCCTGGCTGTTGCGCTGCGTCACCGGCGCGACCAGCAGCACGCCGCGGGCATACGCCGGCTCGACACTCACCAGACGCATCGGTTGCGACACCGCCAGCCCGCCATGCTGGTCGGCCCGTTCCAGCGTCGCGCGGCGCAATGGCTGGGCCAGCAAGTCGTAGCCCAGCGGCGAACCGAGTTTGCTTTGCGTCTGGCTGTAGAGTACCGCCACGTACTCGTCGCGCTCGCCCGCGAGCTTCAGTTGGCCGTTGCTATCGAGCTCACGCAGGCTGAAGTTACTCAAGCCTTCGTCGCGCACGCGGCGCTCAAACGCCGCCCGCTCGTCACCAGTGACCCGTTCCGCGTAGGAATAAGCCTGGGTGCGCAGCAGCAAAGGTTGGGTGTAGCCGTCGAATTCGGTGCGGGACACCGAATCGGAGTTGGCGAAAAACCGGCGCAAGCCATCGAGGCGCTGCTCCTGATCTTCGAAACGTTCTTCGATGCGGCTGTACCGCTCACTGGCCAAGAGCTGAAAACGTTGCCGCAATTGATGGTGAAACAGGTTCAGTGTCGACCAGGCGAGCAACCCCGTGAGCACGCCGCCGATCAGCAATACCAGCAGAGCGACCAGCCAGGCCGAGACATCTTCGCTGATAAAACCCAGGATCTTTGGGCGCACGGCGTGCAACGACATAGAACGCGACTCAAAACGCCAGGTGCGGGAAAGCCCTTTGGCCCTGAGTTGAGTTATAGCTATTAGCCACTAATTTGACCAGCGCTGATAGACCTGTAGGAGCGAGCCTGCTCGCGATGGTCAATAACGCTAACGCGTACTGTCTGAATACACGCGGCGCTTTCGGGTTCATCGCGAGCAGGCTCGCTCCTACAAGGGCTCATTGAGCGATTCAACGCGCCATGATTTTCCAGGCACGGTGGATCTTGGCGTTGCGCGTAAAATCCGGATCGAGGGTCTGGGCGCTGATCTCTTCCACCGAATAACGCTCGCCCAGATTGGCCTCCAGTTCGAACTTGCGGAAGTTATTCGAGAAGTACAACACGCCACCGGGCGCCAGGCGTGCCATGGCCAGGTCGATCAGTTGCACCTGGTCGCGCTGCACGTCGAACACGCCTTCCATGCGCTTGGAGTTGGAGAACGTCGGCGGGTCGATGAAAATCAGGTCGAACTCGTCACGACTGGCTTCCAGCCACGCCATCACATCGCCCTGCTCCAGGCGGTTCTTGTCGGAAAAACCGTTCAGCGACAGGTTGCGACGCGCCCAGTCCAGGTAGGTTTTCGACAGGTCGACGCTGGTGGTGCTGCGCGCGCCGCCCTTGGCCGCATGCACACTGGCCGTGGCGGTGTAGCAGAACAGGTTGAGGAAGCGCTTGCCGGCGGCCTCTTTCTGGATGCGCATGCGCATCGGCCGGTGGTCGAGGAACAGGCCGGTGTCAAGGTAGTCGGTGAGGTTCACCAGCAGCTTCACACCACCCTCATAGACCTCGACAAACTTGCCCTGCGCCGCTTGGCGCTCGTACTGCCTGGTGCCGCTCTGGCGCTCGCGGCGCTTGACGACCACACGGCTCTTGTCGATGTTCAGTGCCTGCGGAATCGCGGCCAGGGCATCGAACATGCGACCCGAAGCCTTTTCCGGGTCGATGGATTTCGGCGCGGCGTATTCCTGCACATGGACCCAATCGTGATACAGGTCGATGGCCATGGAGTATTCCGGCATGTCGGCGTCATAAACGCGGTAGCAGTCGATGCATTCCCGCTTGACCCACTTGCCCAGTGCCTTGAGGTTTTTCTGCAGGCGGTTGGCAAACATCTGCCCGCCTTCGCTCAGGCGCGGCTGCTCGATCACCGGGGCCGGTGCCGGCGTCGGTTTGATTGGGTTGCCGTTTTTGTTGAACTTGCGTTCCTGCGGCTCGTTCGGTGCCTGATCGTAAGCGGCTTGCTCACGCTCGACCTGACGCTGTTCCGGGGTGCGACGCTCGCCCGTGACGAACTGGTCCGGCAACACCTTGATCAGCAGCAACTTGCACGGCAAGGCACCGTTCCAGAACGAATATTGCTTGTGGCTTCGAATGCCCATGCGCTTGCCCAGGTCCGGCGCGCCGGTGAACACTGCCGCTTCCCAGTTCAGGCAGGCCTGACGCAGGCGTTCGCCAAGGTTTTGGTAGAGATAAAGCAGGCTCGCCTCATCGCCCAGACGCTCGCCGTACGGAGGGTTGCAGATGACCAGGCCTTTCTGGTTCTGGTCCGGGCGCGGCTCGAACGTCGCCACTTCGCCCTGGTAGATCTTGATCCACTCGCTCAGGCCGGCGCGTTCAACGTTGTTGCGACCCGGTTGAATCAACCGTGGATCGGCTTCGTAGCCGCGAATCCACAACGGCGTTTTCGCCAGGCCGGCCGACGCGCGCTCGGACGCTTCTTCATGGAGTTTTTTCCACAGCGCCGGGACGTGCCCGAGCCAGGCGGTGAAGCCCCACTGTTCGCGTCGCAGGTTCGGTGCGATGTCGGCAGCGATCATCGCCGCTTCCACCAGGAAGGTACCGACGCCGCACATCGGGTCAGCCAGTGCGCCGCCTTCGGCCGCGATACGGGGCCAGCCGGAACGGATCAGGATGGCGGCCGCGAGGTTTTCCTTCAGCGGCGCCGCACCTTGCTGCAGGCGGTAGCCGCGCTGGTGCAGGCTGTGCCCGGAAAGATCGAGCGACAGAATGGCTTCGCCGCGGTCCAGGCGCAGGTGAATGCGCAGGTCCGGGTTGAGCTTGTCGATGGACGGACGGTCGCCTTGCGGGGTGCGCAGTTTGTCGACGATAGCGTCCTTGACCTTCAGCGCGCCGAAGTGGGTGTTGTCAATACCCGAGCCGTGGCCGCTGAATTCGACGGCCAGGGTGCCGTCATTGAGCATATGGTCTTGCCACTCGATGTCCAGCACGCCGTGATAGAGGTCTTCGGCGTCCTTCATCGGGAAGCGCTTGAGCACCAGCAGCACGCGGTTGGCCAGGCGCGACCACAGGCACAGGCGATAAGCGGTTTCCATGGTGGCCATGCCGCGCACGGCAGAGGTGTGCTCCCGCGCTTCCTCAAGGCCAAGCCCGACGGCTTCCTCGATGAGCAGGCCTTCAAGGCCTTTGGGGCAAGTGAGGAAGAGTTCGAAATGATCGGACATGGAATTCATGAGCCTTTGGCTGAGTGACCGGGCAACGCATTGCCGGTCCGGTTTTCAATCAGGCGCTTTTCTCGAAGAGCGCCCGCGTGGCACGAACGTGTGCCGTTCCACCCTTGCTGCCCGGGTTAAATGAGCTTAGATGCAAGGACAGATAAAAAAGTTGATGCAACAAAATGTCATAAGTCGACCCTTCGTCGAATAGTGCTCTTGGGTAACAGGAGCCATTCTCACTAAAGGATTAACCCCATCATCCAGCGCGGGGCCGATCATACCGGGGTTTGTCCAATAAATACGTTAGAAAGACATTGTTACTTATGGCCATACCACGCTTTTCGTTACGCCCTTATGACAAAACGATCATTCCCTCGATGTGACGCATTGGTTAGAACTCAACACAGGTTGGCGCCGCAAATGACGTCAACACCTTGGCTCGTCACGCCGGCAACGAGCCCCCAACGGCAGAGTTTTTCTGCCAGACCTCGATAGAGGTCGACGCTACAAATACAGTCAACAAGTGAGGGCAATACCCTATGAGAAGACTTAAGCGTGATCCGTTGGAAAGAGCATTTTTGCGCGGATATCAATATGGCGTTGGTGGCAAATCCCGTGAGCTTTGCCCATTTACTCTACCGTCGGTGCGCCAAGCCTGGATTAACGGCTGGCGAGAAGGACGCGGCGACAATTGGGACGGTATGACCGGCACTGCGGGAATCCACAGACTCAACGAACTTCACGCCGTCGGCTAATTACAGGGCACAACACTGCGACACGACAATCTGATTTTGTACTGAATTAACCACGCACGTCCCATCCGGACGGCGGGCTCCGGCCCAGGGGCTCCTTTAAAGGAGCCCTTTTTTATGGTTCTTCATTTTCGACTCGGACGCGTCAGTCACTTGTAGGAGCTGGCTTGCCAGCGATGGTCGTTAACGATAACGCGTGTGAACTGAATAAACGCGGCGCACTTGAGTCCATCGCCAGCAAGCCGGCTCCTACAGTTTCCCGGGATTGCGTGAAGAACCACAAAAAAAGCCCCAGGCTGTTCAGCGCAGGGCGGCGATCGCGTCCACCGACTCACGAATCAACGCCGGGCCCTTATAGATGAAGCCCGAGTAGATCTGCACCAGACTCGCGCCAGCGCTGATTTTCTCCGCCGCATGCTTGCCTTCGGTGATGCCGCCGGCCGCGATGATCGGCAAGCGACCGCCCAGCTCCGCCGCCAGCACTTTAACGGTGTGGGTGCTCTTGTCGCGCACCGGTGCGCCGGACAGGCCGCCTGCCTCGTCACCATGTTCCATGCCCTCGACGCCGACACGGCTCAACGTGGTATTGGTGGCAATGACCGCATCCATGCCGGTTTCGATCAGCGCTTGGGCAACCTGCGTGGTTTCTTCGTCGCTCATGTCCGGCGCAATCTTGATTGCCAGCGGCACATGCCTGCCATGACGCAGCGCCAGTTCGGCGCGACGCTCGGCCAGATCGGCCAGCAATTGCTTGAGCGAATCACCGAACTGCAAGCTGCGCAGGCCCGGGGTGTTTGGCGAGCTGACGTTGACCGTCACGTAGCTGGCGTGGGCATACACCTTGTCCAGGCAGATCAGGTAATCGTCCACCGCGCGCTCGACCGGGGTATCGAAGTTCTTGCCGATGTTGATGCCCAGCACGCCCTTGTACTTGGCCGCGGCCACGCGGGCCAGCAGGTGATCGACGCCGAGGTTGTTGAAGCCCATGCGGTTGATGATCGCCTCGGCTTCCGGCAGGCGGAACAGGCGTGGCTTGGGGTTGCCCGGCTGCGGACGCGGGGTCACGGTGCCGATTTCGACAAAACCGAAACCCAGTTGGGCGAAGCCATCGATGGCCGCGCCGTTCTTGTCCAGGCCGGCGGCCAGGCCGACCGGGTTCGGGAAATCCAAGCCCATGACGTTCACCGGCTTTTTCGCCGGGGCCTTGCACAACAAGCCGTTGAGCCCAAGACGCCCGCCCGCGCCGATCAGGTCCAGGGACAGATCGTGGGAGGTTTCCGGGGAAAGTTTGAACAACAGCTGACGGGCCAGGGTGTACATGGGCGCGATGGACTCGATGGGCGGCGAAATGAGGCGGCGATTATAGCCGGGCAACGGGAGTGCAAGCGAGACGCGTGATCAAATCAACGCATCCGTACCCATGCCAACGAAGGAATGGGTGCACAGACAATGGCGTCGTCCCCGGCCTGCTCATGCAGGGGCTGGGTACGACGTTTTTTTGCAAGATGGACGCCATGAGAACTGTTCGCACCGATCGAGGGTGACGTTCAGCGGCATTTTGAGACGCTACGACCACTGTGTGAGGCGTTTTCCTACGTGAGCCTCAGCTTCGTTGGTCGTGAGCGCCCTGCCCTGCTTGTACGCGCTGCCAACACGTCAGCGCCTTCAGCGGGACTGCTGAGCGAAATCGATGAAAGCCTGGCACTCAATGAAGGTCCGGTTCTGGCGTATGACGACCCCCGACGGGCTATTGGCAAGCGGGTGCGAATCGAACAGGGCCGGATCACCGCCATTCGACTGGCCGGTGAAACCCTGGCCCAGTACTGGTTGCAGGGGCTGTGGCTCGAAGGTCACGCGGACGAGCAACTGCGGCGTTGGTTGCTGGCGCCGCTGAGCGCACCACCGGGCAACCTCGAGGCGCCCGCCAACGCCAACAAAATCCTGTGCAATTGCAAGAATGTCGGTCAAAACACGATCTGCGCCGGCATCAGCCGCGGCCTGGGCTTGCAGGACCTGAAGCAAGAACTGGGCTGTGGCACGCAATGCGGGTCCTGCGTTCCCGAAATCAAACGCCTGCTGGCCGCCAAGGCGCAGCCAGTGACCGTCGTCTTGTGAGGAAAACGCTATGAGTGCAAAAGTCTGGCTGGTCGGTGCGGGACCGGGCGATCCGATTGGCCAGTGACGGCGGCAGATCAGTCAGCGTAGCAGTGGCTGTTTCACCAAATCGCAGGCAAAGAAAAGCCCGGCCTGAGCCGGGCTTTTCTCAAAGCGGCGAGCTAATTACTTAGCTTTGGCTTCAACCTGCGCTTCTACGCGACGGTTAACAGCGCGACCAGCTTCAGTTTTGTTGTCAGCAACTGGGCGGGATTCGCCGTAGCCAACAGACTGAACGCGGGACGATTCAACACCGTACTGGTTGGTCAGAACTTGCTTAACGGCGTTTGCACGACGCTCGGACAGTTTCTGGTTGTAAGCGTCAGGACCGACGGAGTCAGTGTGACCTTCAACAGTAGTGGTGGTGGATGGGTACTGCTTCATGAAGTCAGCCAGGTTTTTGATGTCGCCGTAGCTGTTAGGCTTGACTACCGACTTGTCGAAGTCGAACTTCACGTCCAGCTCAACACGAACGACTTCAGCAACAGCTGGGCAGCCATCAGCATCAACAGTTACGTTGGCTGGGGTGTCCGGGCACTTGTCAACGTTGTCGCAAACGCCATCGTTGTCGCTGTCGGAGCACACTTCAGCTGGCGCTGGAGCTGCAGCAACAGGCTTGTTGCCGCCACCGAAGTTAACACCCAGACCGATCGACGGGATGTAGTCCCACTTGCCGTTGTCCAGCTTGTAGTCAGCTTCTACGCCAGCACGAGCGTAAACGTTTTCAACGAAGTAGTACTTAACGCCAGCACCAGCAGTCAGGAAAGTCGACTGGTCACGGCCGCTGTGGCCGTCAGCTTGAACGTTGCCCATGCTGCCGTGCTTGACACCACCTTGAACGTAAGGACGCAGAGCGTCGCCAGCGTTGTTGAAGTGGTACTGAGCGTTCAGACCGAACTGGTCGCCTTCGATTTTCTGGTGACCGGTACCGTTGTTCGAACGGGTGTAGTCATCAGCGTTGTAGGTCAGGTTCAACGATACGTCGTCGGTCAAGAAGTAACCGATGGAGGCGCCAGGAGTGTAGCCGTCTTCAACGTTCTTAACGCTGTCGTTGTACTTCTTCCCGTAGTTGAGCTCGCCTTCAACTGCGCCTTGGCCTTGTGCCAATGCGCCGAACGAAGTAGCGGCAATAAGAGTACCAATGGCCAAGCCCAAGGTGTTTTTCAGTTTCATCCGTTAAATCCCCATCTGGTGATTGTGAAGCAGTCCCGCAAACCGGGGGACAACTCGGCGGCAAGTCTAACAGAACTTGCCTACACGTAAGAGATATTTGCGCTGAACTAAGTTTCAGCAATGCCTGCAAATTTCTCACGCAGTTTATCTAGAGCGCGTTTGTACCGCATTTTTGTTGCACTCAAACCCATATGCATGATGTCTGCGATCTCCTGAAATTCCAACTCTGCGACAAATCGTAGCACCAGAATTTCACGGTCAATCGGGTTCACATACACCAGCCAGCGATCAAGTCCACCCTTTTCCTCGGGTTTTGGCGTCTTTTCTTCGGACGCTTCCTCAAGCGGGTCAAGACTCAATGCGTCCATCAAGCGACGCTTTCGCCGTTCCTTCCGATACTGTGTGATGCACTCGTTGTACGTGATGCTATATAGCCATGTCTTGAACTTCGATTTTCCCTCAAAGTTCTTCAGGCCATACAGCACCTTCAACATGACCTCCTGACAGACATCGTCTGCGTCGCGATCGTTCCCGAGATATCTTGCACACACGTTAAATAATGTTCGTTGGTAACGCCGCATCAGTTCTTCATAAGCGCGTGTTACGTGAAATAGCTCGGTATGCGAGCGCGCGACCAACTCCTCATCAGAGAGCTCGCGGGGGTCGTAGCGCATGGATAACGATTGGGCTTTATTCAAAACAAGTCGGGCCGACAGTCAGGTCAATGTCCACCGCAGCCTGCATCAGCAGGCATTTTTGCGGCGGCATACATTAGCAGGGTTTGCCGGGTTAGCGGCTACTCACATGCTGCTCAAGAAGGATCCGATTGGAAAGAGAGACTAGCTCACCTTCATCGGTCAGCAATGTGGTTTTAACCGTGCCGATCTCTTCGATCTGGCCTTCGACCTCGCCAACACGTACTTGTTGCCCAACCTGGTACAGCTCACGCACGTAGATTCCCGCAAGAATCTGACCGGCAATTTCCCGGCTTCCCAACCCCATGGCCAGCGCTACCGCCAGACCAACGGTTATCAACACAATCACGATCACATGGTTGAGCAGGTCAGTTTTTACCTCCAACTGGCTGATCGCAACCGAAATACTGATGATGATGACCAAACCTTGAGCAATTCGCCCAAGCCCAGAAGCATAGTCCAGTCCTACGCCTTCTGCCGCGCCGCGCACCAGTCCATTGGCCAGTTGCGCCAGCAAGACACCTACCAGCAACACCAGCGCCGCGCCGAATACTTTCGGCAAATACAACGCGAGCATATCCAGCGTAGCTGAAACTCGTTCAAGTCCAAGGGATTCTGCGGCAGAAACGAGAAAAATAAGCAGAACGAACCAATAGACTATTTTTCCGATCAAGGTCGAGATCGGTACCTGCAATCCGGCACGCGACAACAACTTGGTCAGGCCGGTGCCGCCCATCAGGCGGTCAAGGCCCAATTTGGCCAGCAACTTGGAGAGCAGCGTGTCCAGCAGCTTGGCCACGACAAAACCCAACAGCAGCACCACCAGTGCGCCGAACAGGTTCGGGATGAAGTTTGCAATCTTGGTCCACAACGCAGTCATTGCAGTGACGAGGCTCTGAGTCCAGAGATCAAGTTCCATATTCAATCAGCCTTATCAGCAGTGCGGGCAGCGGGTTTACGAAGACGGGAGACCGGCGCTACATGGGCCGAGCCGTTGTTCAGGGCGATCATCAGTGCGGGCAACCAACGCCCCAGCAGACTGAACAGATCACCGGCGCCGACCTGGCGATTGGCGGTTTTGAGCACGCGCCCCAGACACGCATCGTCGTCGCGCGTGGACGGTGAAGCGTTGAGCATGTCGCGTAGAGACTGTTCAAACGGATCGTGCATACGCACCTCTCGTGATGTCTGTGGGAGACGCGGTCAGTTTTCGTCGGGTCACATGAAATTCCTTCAGACCCAACGCAAACGTCGGAACAACCACCACTGCCCCAACGCCACCGACACCATCATCAGGCAGGCGATCAGGAACCCGTAAGGGCTGGCAGAAAACGGGATGCCACCGACGTTGATCCCCAACAAGCCGGTCAGGAAACTCATCGGCAAAAAGATCCCGGTGATAATCCCGAAGCGATACATCGTTCGGTTCATGCGCACGCTCAATCGCCGGTCTTCGGTCTCCAGCACCAGCCCCACCCGCTCCCGGGTCAATTCCAGTTCCTCGAGGTAACGGGTCAGGCTGTTGTTCAGTTCGTTCCAGTAATCACCATCGTCTTCGACGAACCAGGGCAATTTGATTCGCGTCAGTTGCCCGAAAATATCGCGCTGCGGAGCCAGAAAGCGCTTCAACGCAGCGGCCCGGCGACGGATCTGCAAAACTGATCCGTGCTCAGGAGTATACCGTTCGTCGGCATCCAGTTTTTCTTCTTCCTCATCGACCACTTCCGAGAGACAGCTGACCAGGTCCTGCACCTTATTGGTGAGGTACTGCGCCATGCACAGGATGAGTTCGGAGGCGGTTTTCGGTCCCTTGCCTTCGGACAGTTGCGCCAGCAACTCATCCGTGGCACGCAACGGACGCAAGCGCAGGGAAATGACACGCTGGGCTGAACCGAAGATCCGCACCGAAACCATGTCCTCCGGTTCGGCACCGGGGTTCAGGTTGACCCCGCGCAAAAATAGCAGCAGCTCGCTGTCGGAAAGCTGTAGAAGTCGCGGACGGGTGTTCTCCTCGAGCAGCAGGTCGCAGCTGAATTCGCTCAGGCCGCTGGATTTGCGCAGCCAGGTCTGGGTTTGCGGATGACTGCGATCCCAGTGCAGCCACAGGCTTTCGTAGGCCTGCAGCTGCAAATCGTCTAGTTCAGTCCGGGCAATCGAACGCGCGCCGCCTTTACCGTCCAGCACCAGGGCATGTACCAGCCCCCATTGCGCGTTGTCTTCCTCGAACATCCGCACTCCTTTAGTCAACCCGCGCTTTATTCAGGCATTTTCAGCGGGCTTGGCGAGATGATCACGCCGTTGTTGTCCGCATAGATGAAATGGCCCGGGTGGAAGGTCACACCGGCGAAGGTCACGGCAATGTTGAGGTCGCCGATACCGCGCTTGTCGGTTTTCATCGGGTGGCTGGCCAGCGCCTGAACCCCCAGGTCGGTTTGCGCGATGACGTCGACGTCACGGATGCAACCGTAGATCACCAGGCCTTCCCAGCCATTGCTGGCGGCTTTCTCGGCGAGCATGTCGCCCAGCAGTGCACGACGCAGGGATCCGCCACCATCGACCACCAGGACCTTGCCATTGCCCTTCAGTTCGACCTGCTCCTTGACCAGCGAGTTGTCTTCGAAGCACTTGATGGTCACGATTTCGCCGCCAAAGGAATCACGGCCGCCGAAATTGCTGAACATCGGTTCCAGCACCTGCACCAGTTCCGGGTAGGCGTCGCACAGGTCAGGCGTGAGGTAATGGATCATCGAGAAACTCCTGTAAAGAGGAAGACGACACGAACATCAGTGATGACTCAGTCACCGAAAGTGACCAGAACAGCTCAACGCGTCATATCTTAGCCGCAAGCCGACCGGAGCGAAATGCCCTTGTTAGAGCGCCAGGCTCAAACTGCCGCGGCCAAATCCGATTGCTCACCCATCAACGGCGTTTGCTGGTCTGCCAGCCAGCGCGTTACCAGCGGCCAGACCTCGGCCTGGGCGGGTTTGCTGACGAGCATTTCAACGTGGCCAAAATTGTCGGTAAAACCCTGATCCCGGCCCAGATTGATAAATTGCTTGTGCTCCGAGCCGAACTGCTCGAACAGTTTGCGGCACGCCCATGCAGGGTCCTGATGATCGCCCGCGGCACTGACGGCAAGTATCGGTAGCTTGACCTCGGCCAAACCGTCCCACCAGTTTTTATCGGCATCGCCAAAACGCCCGAACAGACCGAACCAACGCATGCTCTCCACGGCCAGGCCGATCGGCTCGTCCTCGGGGCCGCGTTTGAGCCGCGAGCCGGACAACTGCGCAAAACGCTTCAGGATGAAGCGACTGCCCCATTCCACCGGCGGAATCTTCAATGGCCAATAGGTACGGCTGACCTGAGTGCCGAAAAACGCCGCCGAAGCCACCACCGGCTCGCCGATGTACGCGCCGCCCAGCGCCGCCGCCAGTGTGGTACCGCCCAGCGAATGACCGATCCAGTGCGGAATCTGCCCACTTTGTTCGCGCACGAACGCACCGATGGCCGGCAGATCATAGCGCGCGTAATCGGCGACACGGTTCTTGCGGTAGTCGTGATTACGCTGGGACAAGCCGTGGCCGCGCATTTCCGGAATCCACACGTCGAATCCCAGGCGTGCCAGATAAGCGCCCAACCCCAGGCCCTTGGGGGAAAACCAGAACCGGCGATTGGAAAAGCTGCCGTGCAGCAGAATCACCGGCACGCCGCGCGAAGACGGCTCATCGGCCATGCCGAGGCGAGTTACCGCCAGCTCGACGGTGAAGTCAGGGCTGTTGCCGGGTTTCAAACGATACACATCTTCGCTCAGATCACCGCGCCGTTCGGCGCTGATCAGGGCGACAGGAAATAGGTTGCTGCTGCTTTGCATAATCTCTTGCACAAAAAAGGGCGGCATCCTGAAGGAGCCCGCCCTACTTGAATCTCAAAAGCAGTGCTCACCCACCACACTGCCAATCATTGTGGGAGCGAGCCTGCTCGCGATGGTCTTGAACGATGACGCGTTTGTTCTGGATAAACGCGGTGTTCTGCAACCCATCGCGAGCAGGCTCGCTCCCACAGGGGTCAAGCCTGCGCCTGACCCTCAGCCAGGAAGAACCAGGTTTCCAGCACGCTGTCCGGGTTCAACGACACGCTTTCGATGCCCTGCTCCATCAGCCACTTGGCCAGGTCCGGATGGTCCGAAGGGCCCTGACCGCAAATGCCGATGTACTTGCCAGCCTTGTTGCACGCGGCAATGGCGTTGGCCAGCAACTTCTTGACCGCCGGGTTACGCTCGTCGAACAGGTGCGCGATGATACCGGAGTCGCGGTCCAGACCCAATGTCAGCTGGGTCAGGTCGTTGGAGCCGATCGAGAAACCGTCGAAGAATTCAAGGAACTCATCCGCCAGGATGGCGTTGGATGGCAACTCGCACATCATGATCACACGCAAACCGTTCTCGCCACGGGCCAGACCGTTTTCCGCCAGCAGGTCGACCACCTGGCTCGCTTCGCCCAGGGTACGGACGAACGGCACCATGATTTCAACGTTGGTCAGGCCCATCTCGTTGCGTACGCGCTTGAGGGCGCGGCACTCGAGCTCGAAGCAGTCACGGAACGATTCGCTGATGTAGCGCGAAGCGCCACGGAAGCCCAGCATCGGGTTTTCTTCTTCCGGCTCGTACAGCTTGCCGCCGATCAGGTTGGCGTATTCGTTGGACTTGAAGTCCGACAGACGCACGATGACCTTTTTCGGCCAGAACGCGGCGGCCAGGGTGCTGATGCCTTCAACCAGCTTCTCGACGTAGAAACCGACCGGATCGTTGTAGCCGGCGATGCGCTTGTCGACGCTTTCCTTGATTTCCAGCGGCAGGCCGTCGTAGTTCAGCAATGCTTTTGGATGCACGCCGATCATGCGGTTGATGATGAATTCCAGGCGGGCCAGGCCTACACCGGCGTTAGGCAACTGCGCGAAGTCGAAGGCGCGGTCCGGGTTGCCGACGTTCATCATGATTTTGAACGGCAGTTCCGGCATGGCATCGACGGAGTTTTTCTTGATATCGAAGCCCAGTTCGCCTTCGAAGATGTAACCGGTGTCGCCTTCAGCGCAGGATACGGTGACGCCCTGGCCGTCTTTGAGCAGTTGGGTGGCGTTGCCGCAACCCACGACAGCCGGAATGCCCAGCTCACGGGCGATGATCGCCGCGTGACAGGTACGGCCGCCACGGTTGGTGACGATGGCGCTGGCGCGCTTCATGACCGGTTCCCAGTCCGGGTCGGTCATGTCGGACACCAGTACGTCGCCTGGCTGGACCTTGTCCATCTCGGACACGTCCTTGATGATGCGGACCTTGCCGGCGCCGATGCGTTGGCCGATGGCGCGACCTTCGACCAGCACGGTGCCGGTTTCTTTCAGCAGGTAACGCTCCATCACGTTGGCCTGGGTGCGGCTCTTCACAGTTTCCGGACGGGCCTGCACGATGTACAGCTTGCCGTCGTCACCGTCCTTGGCCCACTCGATGTCCATCGGGCACTTGTAGTGCTTCTCGATGATCATCGCTTGTTTGGCCAGCTCGCTGACTTCAGCGTCGGTCAGGCAGAAACGGGCGCGATCAGCCTTGTCCACATCGACGGTTTTCACCGAACGACCGGCCTTGGCTTCGTCGCCGTAGATCATCTTGATGGCTTTGCTGCCCAGGTTGCGACGCAGGATCGCCGGGCGACCGGCGGTCAGCGTGCCTTTGTGGACATAGAACTCATCCGGGTTCACCGCGCCTTGTACGACGGTTTCACCCAGGCCGTAGGCGCC
The DNA here is from genome assembly GCF_049132105.1 of Pseudomonas sp. NFX15. Classification (NCBI taxonomy): domain Bacteria; kingdom Pseudomonadati; phylum Pseudomonadota; class Gammaproteobacteria; order Pseudomonadales; family Pseudomonadaceae; genus Pseudomonas; species Pseudomonas sp. NFX15. Next base: position 35,836 of record NZ_JAFMPV010000023.1, on the reverse strand, counting down.
GGTGATGAACACCACGTCACGGAAGCCCGATTCGGTATCGAGGGTGAACATCACGCCGGCGGTGCCGGTTTCGGAACGGACCATGCGCTGCACGCCAGCGGACAGGGCGACCAGCTTGTGGTCGAAACCCTGGTGTACGCGGTAGGAAATGGCGCGGTCGTTGAACAGCGAGGCGAACACTTCTTTGGCAGCGCGGATGACGTTTTCGACGCCACGGATGTTCAGGAAGGTTTCCTGCTGGCCGGCGAAGGAGGCATCCGGCAAGTCTTCGGCAGTAGCAGAAGAACGCACGGCCACGGCCACGTCAGGGTTGCCGGCGGACAGCGCGGCGAACGCGGTACGGATCTCGGCGTTGAGTTTTTCAGGGAACTCGGCGTCCATGATCCATTGGCGGATCTGGGCGCCGGTCTTGGCCAGGGCATTCACGTCGTCGACGTCCAGGGCATCGAGGGCATCGTGAATCTGCTGATTCAGGCCGCTCAATTCCAGGAAGTCACGATAAGCCTGAGCGGTCGTGGCGAAGCCACCGGGCACCGATACGCCGGCACCTGCCAGGTTGCTGATCATCTCGCCCAGGGATGCGTTCTTGCCCCCCACGTGCTCAACGTCGTCTTTGCCGAGCTTGTCGAGGGAAACTACGTACTCTACCAAGGTGATCTCTCCACTAACTGTGTTGGAAAAGCTCAGAAACCGGCTGCTTAAGTGAGCATTTGCCGGCTATATGGCCTGGACCTGGAAAATAAGTGAGAATGCGGGCCATTGGCGGCCGGCAAATCGCGCCTATCATATCCAAGATTCGTCACTAGCTTAAGGCCCAAGGTGCAAATGAAACGATCTGCTTTCTTTATCTCCGATGGCACCGGCATTACCGCCGAAACCCTGGGTCAAAGCCTTCTGGCGCAGTTCGAAAACATTACCTTCAGCAAAGTCACGCGGCCGTATATCGACAACGTGGACAAAGCGCGGGCCATGGTACAACAAATCAACAAAGCCGCCGAAACCGACGGCTTTCGTCCGATTATCTTCGACACCATCGTCAATCAGGACATTCGTGAGATTCTTGCGACTTCGAATGGTTTCATGATCGACATTTTCTCGACGTTCCTGGCGCCGCTTGAACAGGAGCTGACCGAGCATTCTTCCTACACCGTGGGCAAATCCCACTCCATCGGTGCCAACACCAATTACATGGAGCGTATCGAGGCCGTTAACTTCGCCCTCGACAACGACGACGGCGCCCGCACGCACTATTACGACAAGGCCGACCTGATTCTGGTGGGCGTGTCGCGCTGCGGCAAGACCCCGACCTGCCTGTACATGGCCATGCAATTCGGCATTCGCGCAGCCAACTACCCGCTGACCGAAGATGACATGGAGCGCCTGCAACTGCCGGCCGCCCTGCGCGCCCACCAGCACAAGCTGTTCGGCCTGACCATCGACCCGGACCGTCTCACGGCGATCCGCAACGAGCGCAAGCCCAACAGCCGTTACTCAAGCTACGCGCAGTGCGAGTTCGAGGTGCGCGAGGTCGAGAACCTGTTCCGCCGCGAAAACATTCCGCACATCAATTCCACGCATTTTTCCGTGGAAGAGATCTCCGCGAAGATTCTCGTGGAGAAAGGTGTGGAGCGGCGGTTCAAGTAATCTCCAGCGCCTGTTCCGGCTTCTTCGCGGGCAAGCCCGCTCCTACAGTTTATTGTGGATGGGTCCGAATCCAGTGTAGGAGCGAGCCTGCTCGCGATGGTGTGTCAGTGGACATCAATGCAACTGGCAAACCGTCGCGAGCAAGCTTGCTCCTACAAGTGCTGCGTTGATCAGAACGAGTCGCCCGGCACGCGCACGAACCCTTCCATCAACACCCGCGCACTGCGGCTCATGATGGCTTTCTTCACCACCCATTCACCGTCGACCTGGCTGGCCTCGGCGCCGACGCGCAAGGTGCCGGACGGGTGGCCGAAACGTACCGCGTTGCGTTCGATACCGCCCGCCGCGAGGTTCACCAGCGTGCCGGTGATCGCGGCCGCCGTGCCGATGGCGACGGCCGCGGTGCCCATCATGGCGTGATGCAGCTTGCCCATGGACAGCGCACGCACCAGCAGGTCGACATCGCCTGCCGCAATGGCTTTGCCGCTGGACGAAACGTAGTCCGCCGGCTTGGCCACGAACGCCACCTTCGGCGTGTGCTGACGCTTGGCCGCTTCGTCGACGTTGGAAATCAGGCCCATGCGCAAGGCGCCGTAGGCACGAATGGTCTCGAACATCAGTAAGGCTTTTGGATCGCCGTTGATTGCGCCCTGCAACTCGGTGCCCTTGTAGCCGATGTCTTCGGCATTGACGAAAATCGTCGGGATGCCGGCATTGATCATGGTCACCTTGAAGGTGCCGACACCGGGTACTTCCAGGTCATCGACCAGGTTGCCGGTGGGGAACATCGAACCGCCGCCGCCCTCTTCTTCCGCCGCCGGATCGAGGAACTCGATCTGCACTTCGGCCGCCGGGAAGGTCACGCCGTCAAGTTCGAAATCGCCGGTTTCCTGCACTTCACCGTTGGTGATTGGCACGTGGGCAATGATGGACTTGCCAATGTTGGCTTGCCATACACGAACCACCGCCACGCCGTTGTGCGGGATACGGCTGGCATCGACCAGACCATTGCTGACCGCGAACGAACCGACGGCCGCCGACAGGTTGCCGCAGTTGCCGCTCCAGTCCACGAAAGGCTTGTCGATCGACACCTGACCGAACAGGTAATCGACGTCGTGGTCGACCTTAATGCTTTTCGACAAGATCACGGTTTTGCTGGTGCTGGAGGTCGCGCCGCCCATGCCGTCGATTTGCTTGTCGTACGGGTCCGGGCTGCCGATCACGCGCAACAACAAAGCATCGCGGGCCGGGCCTGGGACCTGGGCTGCTTCAGGTAAATCCTTCAGGCTGAAGAACACGCCTTTGCTGGTGCCGCCGCGCATGTAGGTCGCGGGAATCTTGATCTGAGCTACGTGAGCCATGCTTGTTACTCCTTCCTTTAAAACAGACACGGGACTCAAGGTCCCGTGTCTGCAAAGCGTGTCTTAAACGGCAACCGCCGACTCTTCGAGGAAGTCCTGGGCAAAACGTTGCAGCACGCCGCCGGCCTCGTAGATCGACACCTCTTCGGCGGTGTCGAGGCGGCAGGTCACCGGCACGTCGACGCGCTCGCCGTTCTTGCGATGGATCACCAGCGTCAGCTCGGCGCGAGGTGTGCGATCACCAATCACGTCGTAGGTTTCGCTGCCGTCGATGGCCAGGGTGTGGCGGTTGGTACCCGGCTTGAATTCCAGCGGCAACACGCCCATGCCCACCAGGTTAGTGCGGTGGATACGCTCGAAACCTTCGGCGGCAATCGCTTCCACACCGGCCAGGCGTACGCCTTTGGCTGCCCAGTCGCGGGACGAGCCCTGACCGTAGTCGGCGCCGGCGATGATGATCAGCGGCTGCTTGCGGTCCATGTAGGTTTCGATGGCTTCCCACATGCGCATCACTTGGCCTTCCGGCTCGACGCGGGCCAGCGAACCCTGCTTGACCTTGCCGTTTTCCAGAACCATTTCGTTGAACAGTTTCGGGTTGGCGAAGGTCGCGCGCTGCGCGGTCAGGTGGTCACCACGGTGAGTCGCGTAGGAGTTGAAGTCCTCCTCCGGCAGGCCCATTTTCGCCAGGTATTCGCCGGCGGCGCTGTCGAGCATGATCGCGTTGGAGGGCGACAGGTGATCGGTGGTGATGTTGTCCGGCAGCACCGCCAGTGGGCGCATGCCCTTGAGCGGACGCGCGCCGGCCAGCGCGCCTTCCCAGTACGGCGGACGGCGGATGTAGGTGCTCATTTCGCGCCATTCGTACAGCGGCGCGACTTTCGGGCCGGTGTCTTCGTGGATGGCGAACATCGGGATGTAGACCTGGCGGAACTGCTCCGGCTTCACCGACGCCTTGACCACTGCGTCGATTTCTTCGTCGCTCGGCCAGATGTCTTTCAGGCGGATTTCCTTGCCGTCGACCACGCCCAGCACGTCTTTTTCGATGTCGAAACGGATGGTGCCGGCGATGGCGTAAGCGACTACCAACGGTGGCGAAGCGAGGAACGCTTGCTTGGCGTACGGGTGGATCCGGCCGTCGAAGTTACGGTTGCCTGACAACACGGCCGTGGCGTACAGGTCGCGGTCGATGATTTCTTGCTGGATCACCGGGTCCAGTGCGCCGGACATACCGTTGCAGGTGGTGCAGGCGAAGGCCACGACGCCGAAACCGAGCTTGTCCAGCTCATCGGTCAGGCCGGCCTCGTCGAGGTACAGCGCGACGGTTTTCGAACCTGGCGCCAGAGACGACTTGACCCATGGCTTGCGGGTCAGGCCGAGCTTGTTGGCGTTGCGCGCCAGCAGGCCGGCGGCGATCACGTTGCGCGGGTTGCTGGTGTTGGTGCAACTGGTGATGGCGGCAATGATGACGGCGCCGTCGGGCATTTGACCCGGTACGTCGTCCCATTGGCCGGAGATGCCTTTGGCGGCCAGATCCGACACCGCAACGCGGGCGTGCGGATTGCTCGGGCCGGCCATGTTGCGCACGACCGAGGACAGGTCGAACGTCAGGCCACGCTCGTATTGCGCGCCTTTCAAGCTGTCAGCCCACAGGCCTGTGGTCTTGGCGTAGTTTTCGACCAACTGCACCTGCTCGTCTTCACGACCGGTGAGCTTGAGGTAGTCGATGGTCTGCTGGTCGATGTAGAACATCGCCGCGGTGGCGCCGTATTCCGGCGCCATGTTGGAGATGGTGGCGCGGTCGCCCAGGGTCAGGGCCGAAGCACCTTCACCGAAGAACTCCAGCCATGCACCGACCACTTTCTGCTTGCGCAGGAACTCGGTCAGCGCCAGCACCATGTCGGTGGCGGTGATGCCCGGTTGCAGCTTGCCAGTCAGTTCGACACCCACGCTTTCCGGCAGGCGCATCCACGATGCGCGGCCGAGCATCACACTTTCGGCTTCCAGACCACCGACACCGATGGCGATCACGCCCAGCGCATCGACGTGCGGGGTGTGGCTGTCGGTCCCGACGCAGGTGTCAGGGAACGCGACGCCGTCACGCACCTGGATCACCGGAGACATTTTCTCCAGGTTGATCTGGTGCATGATGCCGTTGCCCGGCGGGATCACGTCGACGTTCTTGAACGCCTTCTTGGTCCAGTTGATGAAGTGGAAACGGTCTTCGTTACGACGGTCTTCGATGGCGCGGTTCTTCTCGAACGCCTGCGGATCGAAGCCACCGCGCTCGACGGCCAGGGAGTGGTCGACGATCAGTTGCGTCGGCACGACCGGGTTGACTTGCGCCGGGTCACCACCTTGCAGGGCGATGGCGTCACGCAGGCCGGCGAGGTCGACCAGTGCGGTCTGGCCGAGAATGTCGTGGCACACCACGCGAGCCGGGAACCACGGGAAGTCGAGGTCGCGCTTGCGTTCGATGAATTGCTTCAGGGATTCGGTGAGCGTGGCCGGGTCACAGCGACGCACAAGGTTTTCCGCCAGCACACGGGAGGTGTACGGCAGGGTGTCGTAGGCGCCAGGCTGGATCGCCTCGACCGCTGCGCGAACATCGAAGTAATCCAGGTGGCTGCCGGGCAGCGATTTACGAAATTGTGTGTTCATCGTCAGGACTCGGTCACGGTAGTTACAAAAGGCGGGGCCTGGCACAGGATCCTGAGCGGACCTCTTGTAGGAGCTGGCTTGCCAGCGAATGCGGTGGATCAGTCAACATCAAGGTTGAATGACCAATCGTCTTCGCTGGCAAGCCAGCGCCTACAGGGTCACCGGTTCAACCGGTAACCGGCGCTGGCCGCCACCATTCAGCGTTGTTCGATGGGTACGAACTTGCGCTGTTCAACGCCGGTGTATTCGGCGCTTGGACGGATGATGCGGTTGTTGGCGCGTTGTTCGTACACGTGGGCCGCCCAGCCGGTCAGGCGCGAGCAGACGAAAATCGGTGTGAACAACTTGGTCGGAATGCCCATGAAGTGGTACGCCGAGGCATGGTAGAAGTCGGCGTTCGGGAACAGTTTCTTTTGTTCCCACATGGTCTTGTCGATAGCTTCGGAAACCGGGAACAACACCTTGTCGCCCACTTCGTCGGCGAGTTTCTTCGACCAGCCCTTGATCACCTCATTGCGCGGGTCGTTGTCCTTATAGATCGCGTGGCCGAAGCCCATGATCTTGTCCTTGCGCTCGAGCATGCCGAGGGTGCCTTGGATGGCGTCTTCAGGCGAGCTGAAGCGCTCGATCATTTCCATCGCCGCTTCGTTGGCGCCACCGTGCAGCGGGCCACGCAGGGAACCGATGGCAGCGGTGATGCACGAGAACAGGTCGGACAGGGTCGAGGCGCAAACACGGGCGGTGAAGGTCGAGGCGTTGAATTCGTGTTCTGCGTACAGAATCAGCGAAACGTTCATCACCTTGACGTGCAGCTCGCTTGGCTTCTTGCCGTGCAGCAGGTGCAGGAAGTGGCCGCCGATGGACTGTTCGTCGCTCACGCACTCGATGCGCTTGCCTTCGTGGCTGAAGCGATACCAGTAGGTCATGATCGCCGGGAAGGCAGCCAGCAGGCGGTCGGTCTTGTCGTGTTGCTCGGAAAAGTTGTTCTCGGGTTCCAGGTTGCCCAGGAACGAGCAGCCGGTGCGCATCACGTCCATCGGGTGGGCGTCGGCGGGGATGCGTTCCAGCACTTCTTTGAGCGCTTGCGGCAGGTCGCGCAGCTTGCTCAGCTTGGCGATGTAGGCGCTCAGTTGTGCTTTGCTTGGCAGTTCGCCGTACAGCAGCAGGTAGGCGACTTCTTCAAACTGTGCGTCAGCCGCCAGTTCGCGAACGTCGTAACCACGATAGGTCAGACCTGCACCCGACTGGCCCACGGTGGACAGTGCGGTTTGCCCGGCAACCTGGCCACGGAGCCCGGCGCCACTGAGTACTTTTGCTTCGGCCATTGCTGTCTCCAATTTTCTTGAATTTGTCAGAGAAACCTGTAGGAGCGAGCTTGCTCGCGAAGGTGGACGACACACCTCGATGCATCAGGGACATCGCGTAATCGTTGACGTCCATCGCGAGCAGGCTCGCTCCTACAGGTACAGGGTTTGATTACTTCTTCGCAGCGAACAACGCATCGAGCTTCTGCTCGAAGGTGTGGTAGTCGATGCGATCGTAAAGCTCCATGCGCGTCTGCATGGTGTCGATGACATTCGCCTGGGTGCCATCGCGGCGTAGCGCGGTATAAACGTTTTCCGCCGCCTTGTTCATGGCGCGGAAGGCCGACAGCGGGTACAGCACCAGCGATACATCGGCACCGGCCAGTTGCTCGGTGGTGTACAGCGGGGTCGCGCCGAATTCGGTGATGTTGGCCAGGATCGGCGCTTTCACGCGGTTGGCGAACAGCTTGTACATGTCCAGTTCGGTGATGGCTTCCGGGAAAATCATGTCGGCACCAGCCTCGATGCAGGCAGCCGCGCGATCCAGGGCGGACTCCAGGCCTTCCACCGCCAGGGCGTCGGTACGGGCCATGATCACGAAGCTGTCGTCGGTGCGCGCATCGACGGCGGCCTTGATGCGGTCGACCATTTCCTGCTGGGTCACGATCTCTTTATTAGGACGGTGGCCACAGCGCTTGGCGCCGACCTGATCTTCGATGTGAATCGCCGCCGCGCCAAACTTGATCATCGACTTGACGGTGCGAGCGACGTTGAACGCCGAGGAACCGAAACCGGTGTCCACATCCACCAGCAACGGCAGGTCGCACACGTCGGTGATACGGCGCACGTCGGTCAGGACGTCATCCAGGCCGGTGATGCCCAGGTCCGGCAGGCCGAGGGAGCCAGCAGCCACCCCGCCACCCGACAGGTAGATCGCTTTGAAACCGGCGCGCTTGGCCAGCAGGGCGTGGTTGGCGTTGATCGCGCCGACCACTTGCAATGGATGCTCGCTGGCGACCGCATCGCGGAAACGCTGGCCTGGTGTGCTCTTGTTCAAACTCATGACTCACCTCGTTTGGCTGTCGGGTTAACGCCGTCCTGGTAGTGACGGGCGATATTACGTTTGGAGGCGCCGATGTGGCGGCGCATCAACAACTCGGCCAGTTCACCGTCACGGTCGGCGATGGCATCGAGAATGCGGTGGTGCTCGGCGAACGCCTGGTGCGGGCGATTGGGCGTGGTGGAAAACTGGATGCGGTACATGCGCACCAGTTGATACAGCTCGCCGCAGAGCATTTGGGTCAGCGTGCGGTTGCCGCTGCCCTGGATGATTCGGTAGTGGAAGTCGAAATCGCCTTCCTGCTGGTAATAGCCACGACCGGCCTGGAACGCCTCGTCGCGCTCGTGGGTTTCCAGCACCCGGCGCAACTCGTCGATTTCTTCGACACTCATGCGCTCGGCTGCCAGGCGACAGGCCATGCCTTCGAGGGATTCGCGAATTTCGTAGAGCTCGATCAGTTCGGCGTGATTGAGCGACACCACGCGTGCGCCGACATGCGGCACGCGCACCAGCAAACGCTGGCCTTCCAGACGGTGGATGGCCTCGCGCAACGGGCCGCGGCTGATGCCGTAGGTGCGCGCCAGCTCCGGTTCGGAGATTTTGCTGCCCGGCGCGATATCGCCCTTGACGATTGCCGCCTGAATGCGGCGGAAGACGTTTTCGGAAAGCGTCTCCGTATCGTCTTGCGTAGAAACCGGGGGATCGAGTTGATCCAGCATATTGTCGACACCTTGTAAGCCAGTGCCGCAAAAACTAACGAAAACAGGCGATGCAGTCAAAGGATAAATCGATATTGTCGACAATCTTCTGATAACCGGTTGCACCATAACGAAGCAACCTGCCTGTTTATAGCCACCGGCCAGCGCTGGCGCCAACATTCCACCGTGCTAGAATGCCGCCCGCATTTGTTTGTCACATCTGCACTGCCTGTCATAAAACCCTGATAGGCATACGAGGGAGCTTGCGCAGCGATGCCAGGGCCTTGAATCAAGTCGGACCGCTGCGCACCAGGATTTATGAGACTCAAGCCCTTCCCCACCTTCCTTTATTGCCTTTGCCTGCCCGGCTTCGCCATCGCCGGGGAAAAAACCGTGTACGGCCTGAATGAATACGCCTCGCTCAACGGCATCGACCTGGAAGTGGCGGCCAAACTCGACACCGGGGCGAAAACCGCATCCCTGAGTGCCCGCGATATCAAGCGCTTCAAACGCAATGGCGAATCGTGGGTGCGCTTTTACCTGGCCATCGACGCCGCCCATTCGCACCCGATCGAGCGCCCGCTGGCCCGTGTCAGCAAGATCAAGCGCCGCGCCGGCGACTACGACCCCGAAGAAGGCAAGAAATACACGGCCCGTCCGGTGATCGAACTCGACATTTGCATGGGCTCGGCCCTGCGCAGCATCGAAGTCAACCTGACCGACCGCAGCGCCTTCCAGTACCCGCTCCTGATTGGTTCCGAAGCCCTCAAGCGCTTCGATGCGCTGGTCGACCCCAGCCTTAAATATGCTGCCGGCAAACCTGCCTGCACCGCCGACGCTCATACCGCCGAGTAATTTAAATGCGCGCTCTTAACCTACATCTGAAACTGCTGATCGCCATCCTGGTGGTGCTGGGCATTTCAGTTACGGCCTATCAGATCTTCGTGCTGGGCATCCCTGTGACCGAAGACGCCACCGACGACCTGTGGAACATCGACGCCAAGGTCGAGTTCGTCGCCAGTGCCAAGGATCCGGTGAAGATCCAGATGTTCGTGCCGCCGCTGAGCCGCGACTTCGTCAGCCTCAACGAGAGCTTCATCTCCAACAACTATGGCGTGGCCGTGAACCGCGTCGACGGCAACCGCAAGGTCACCTGGTCGGCGCGCCGGGCCAAGGGCAACCAGACGCTGTATTACCGCCTGGTGCTGACCAAGCGTTATTCCGGCGAAAAAGCCAAGATCAAAGGCCCGACCTTCCGCGACAGCATAGCCATCGAAGGCCCGGAAAAAATCGCCGCCGAAGCCCTGCTCGCCCCGATTCGCCAGCACTCGGCCGACGTCGAGACTTTCGTCGGCGAAGCCATCAAGCGTGTCAACAATCTCAACGACGACAACGTGAAACTGCTGTTGGCCGGTGACCCCACCACCGCACACAAGGCTAAAATCGTCGAATTGCTGCTGTCCATCGCCCACGTGCCGATCGAAAAAGTGCACACCATCCGCCTGGTCGCCGACCAGCCGCAAACACCGGAACTGTGGCTGCGCAGTTTCAACGGTACCGACTGGCTGTACTTCAACCCGGAAACCGGCGAACAGGGCCTGCCAACCGACCGCCTGCTGTGGTGGACCGGCGATGAAAACCTGATCACCGTCGACGGTGGCAAGAAAGCCAACGTGACCTTCAGCCTGAACAACAGCGAAATGAACGCCATTCGCCTGGCCAAGCTGACCGACGAAAACACCGACGCCAACTTCCTCGAATACTCGCTGTACGGCCTGCCGCTGCAAACCCAGCAGACCTTCATGATCATGGTGATGATCCCGATCGGTGTGCTGGTGATCCTGATCCTGCGCAACCTGATCGGTATCCAGACGTTGGGCACCTTTACCCCGGTGCTGATCGCCCTGGCCTTTCGCGAAACCCAGCTCGGCTTCGGCATCGTGCTGTTTACCATCATCACGGCGCTGGGCCTGTCGCTGCGCTCCTACCTCGAACACCTGAAGCTGCAAATGCTGCCGAGGCTGTCGGTGGTGCTGACCTTCGTGGTGGTGCTGATCGCGGCGATCAGCCTGTTCAGCCACAAGCTCGGCCTGGAGCGCGGCCTGTCGGTGGCGCTGTTCCCGATGGTGATCCTGACCATGACCATCGAGCGCCTCTCGATCACCTGGGAAGAACGTGGTGGCGGGCATGCCATGAAAGTGGCCATCGGCACGCTGTTCGCTGCGTCCCTGGCGCACCTGATCATGACCGTGCCGGAACTGGTGTACTTCGTGTTCACGTTCCCGGCGATCCTGCTGATCCTGGTGGGCTTCATGCTGGCGATGGGGCGTTATCGCGGCTACCGCCTGACCGAACTGGTGCGTTTCAAGGCCTTCCTGAAAAAGGCTGACGCCTGATGTTCGGCTTCTGGAAGACCTGGAAGGCCCTGGACGCCCAGGGCATCATGGGCATCAATCGGCGCAACGCAGACTACGTGCTCAAGTACAACAAGCGCAGCCTGTACCCGATTGTCGATGACAAGATCATCACCAAGGAGCGCGCCATCGCCGCCGGCATTCATGTGCCGGAACTCTACGGGATCATTTCCACCGAAAAGGAAATCGACAACCTCGACAAGATCATCGGCGGGCGCAACGACTTCGTGATCAAACCGGCACAAGGCGCTGGCGGTGACGGCATCATTGTGGTGGCCGACCGCTTCGAGGGTCGCTATCGCACGGTGTCGGGCAAAATCATTGCCCACGAAGAGCTGGAGCACCACATCTCCAGCATCCTCACCGGCCTGTATTCCCTCGGCGGCCACCGCGACCGGGCCCTGATCGAATACCGCGTGACCCCGGACCAGATCTTCAAGAGCATCAGCTATGAAGGCGTGCCGGACATTCGCATTATCGTGCTGATGGGCTACCCGGTCATGGCCATGCTGCGCCTGCCGACGCGCCAGTCCAACGGCAAGGCCAACCTGCACCAGGGCGCCATCGGCGTCGGTGTGGACCTGGCCACCGGCCTGACCCTGCGCGGCACCTGGCTGAACAACATCATCAACAAACACCCGGACACCACCAACGCGGTGGATGGCGTGCAACTGCCCTACTGGGACGGTTTCATGAAACTCGCCGCCGGCTGTTATGAGTTGTGCGGGTTGGGCTACATCGGCGTCGACATGGTCCTGGACCAGGAGAAAGGCCCGTTGATTCTTGAACTCAACGCCCGGCCGGGCCTGAACATCCAGATTGCCAATGACTGCGGCCTGACGCACCGCACCCATGCGGTGGAAGCTCGGCTGGAAGACCTCAAGACGCGGGGCGTGGCCGAAACCGTCGAAGAGCGCGTGGCGTTTGTGCAGGAGATGTTTGGGCATATTCCTGCGGTTGAGGGCTGATCCGAGACCCAGTTGTGGCCTTCGCTGGCAAGCCAGCTCCTACAGGGATTGCGTCGTACGGGCACTGCGCTGTCGACATCAATACTGTAGGAGCTGGCTTGCCAGCGAAGACGGACTCCCAGCCACCAATGTCTCCAACCTGCCAATCCCCTCTAGGAGCAATGCCCCGAGGGGACTACAATCGCCACCCCGCCTCGATGGCTGATTTCCCCCACCCATGTTGACCTGTTCTGTACACCCGCTGCCCTATTGTGCCAACCCCGCCGACTACTTCGCGGCGATCCGTCATGCACCAGGCGCCGTGCTGCTCGACAGCGGCCGCCCCAGCGCCGATCGCGGACGCTATGACTTGCTCAGCGCCTGGCCATTGGAACAACTGACGGTAGCGCCGGACGAAAGTGGCGAGGCGTTCCTTGAACGTCTGCGCGCCAACCTGACACGACTGGGCGAAGCGACGCTGCCAGCCACCCATGAGTTACCGTTTGCGGGTGGACTCATCGGCTACCTGAGTTACGACTTCGGCCGACACCTTGAACGCCTGCCGAGCCAGGCACGGGACGACCTGCAATTACCCGACGCACGTTTCGGCGTGTACGCCTGGGCGTTGATCAGCGACCATCATTCGCAGACCAGCCAACTGGTGTTCCACCCGACGCTGCCAGCCAGCGAGCGTCAGCGCTTGATCGAATTGTTCAGCCGACCCTCCACGGAAGCGGTCACGCCCTTCAAGCTGCAAAGCCCGATGACGGCCGACCTGAGCGCTGACGACTACCGCCAGGCCATCGAGCGTATCCAGCACTACATTCAGGCCGGCGACTGTTACCAGGTCAACTTCGCCCAACGCTTTCGCGCGCCCTGCCTGGGTGATCCGTGGGCCGCCTATTGCGCACTGCGGGCGGCATGCCCTACGCCGTTTTCCGGTTTCCAGAGCCTGCCCGATGGCGCCGCCGTGCTCAGCCTGTCACCGGAACGCTTCGTCAAAGTCAGCCAGCGCCAGGTGGAAACCCGTCCTATCAAGGGCACACGCCCGCGGGGCCCGACGCCTGAGCAAGACACACAGAACGCCGCCGAATTGCTGGCCAGCCCCAAGGACCGTGCCGAAAACCTGATGATCGTCGACCTGCTGCGCAACGACCTGGGGCGTACCTGCCGCATCGGTTCAGTGCGGGTACCGGAATTATTCAGCCTGGAAAGTTACCCGAACGTGCATCACCTGGTGAGCAGCGTCACCGGTGAACTGGCGGATGAGCGCGATGCCCTGGACCTGATCGCTGGCAGCTTCCCCGGTGGCTCGATCACCGGCGCACCGAAAATTCGCGCCATGCAAATCATCGATGAGCTGGAGTCGACCCGACGCGGGCTGTACTGCGGTTCGTTGCTGTATCTGGACGTGCGCGGCGAGATGGACAGCTCCATCGCCATTCGCAGCTTGCTGGTCAAGGATGGGCAGGTGTGCTGCTGGGGTGGCGGCGGGATTGTTGCGGACTCGCAGTGGCAGGCTGAGTACCAGGAGTCGATTACCAAGGTGAAGGTGTTGCTCGATACCCTGCAAGGACTTTAAAAGCTTCGCCGGCAAGCCGGCGCCTACAGGGATCACTGTTATCTTGTAGGAGCTGGCTTGCCAGCGAAGGCGTCCTTTCAGACGACTATAAACTCAAGGTACGGTTCGAAGCCTTGATGAACTCCTGCTTCAACGCCTCGAACGTGTGCACCGCCGGGAACTGCGGGAACTCGGCAATCACATTGTCCGGCGCATGGAACAGAATCCCGGCATCGGCCTCACCCAGCATGGTGGTGTCGTTGTACGAATCCCCCGCCGCAATCACCCGGTAGTACAGGCTCTTGAAGGCCAGGACCGACTGACGCTTGGGATCTTTCTGACGCAACTGATAGCTGGTCACTCGCCCGGTGTCGTCAGTAATCAGACGGTGGCAAAGCAAGGTCGGGAAGCCCAGTTGACGCATCAGCGGCTGCGAGAACTCGTAGAAGGTGTCTGACAGGATCACCACCTGGAAGCGCTCGCGCAGCCAGTTCACGAACTCGATAGCGCCGTCCAGCGGCTTGAGCGTGGCGATCACTTCCTGAATGTCGGAGAGCTTCAAGCCGTGCTCGTCGAGAATGCGCAGGCGCTGCTTCATCAGCACGTCGTAGTCGGGAATGTCCCGGGTGGTGGCCCTGAGGGATTCGATCCCGGTTTTTTCGGCAAAGGCGATCCAGATTTCCGGAACCAGCACACCTTCAAGATCCAGACAGGCAATTTCCACAAGACACTCCCATTTGTATTGATTATTGAGTCGAGCAAGCAAAAAGACTGCCGAACTCTAGCGATTCGAGCCTCCCGGCGCAACGCAGAGGATGCCCCGGCGCGTGCAGCTTTTTGTTACCATCGCCCCCCTATAGAGCGCCCAGCGCCACCGACCTGTAGGAAGCCGCCCTGATGAGCCCAACGTTCGACGTCGTGGAACTCGCCACGACCTATGCCAACAAATCCGCCGAGGACATCCTGAAACTCGCGTTCGCCGAGTTCGGCGATGACCTGTGGATATCTTTCAGCGGTGCCGAGGATGTGGTGCTGGTGGACATGGCCTGGAAGCTGAACAAGAACGTCAAGGTGTTCAGCCTCGACACCGGGCGTTTGCACCCCGAGACCTACCGTTTTATCGATCAGGTGCGCGAGCACTACAAGATCGACATCGAACTGGTGTCGCCGGACTACACGAAACTTGAACCGTTCGTGAAGGAAAAGGGCCTGTTCAGTTTCTACAAGGACGGTCACGGCGAATGCTGCGGCATTCGCAAGATCGAGCCGCTGCGCCGCAAGCTGTCCAGCGTGAAAGCCTGGGCCACCGGCCAGCGCCGCGACCAAAGCCCCGGCACCCGCAGCGCCGTGGCGGTGATGGAAATCGACACCGCTTTCTCCACCCCGGAACGCACCCTGTACAAGTTCAACCCGCTGGCGCAGATGACCAGCGAAGAAATCTGGGGCTACATCCGCATGCTGGAGTTGCCGTACAACAGCCTGCACGAACGCGGTTTCATCAGCATCGGCTGCGAACCCTGCACCCGTCCTGTCCTGCCCAACCAGCATGAGCGCGAAGGTCGTTGGTGGTGGGAAGAAGCCACGCAGAAAGAATGCGGGCTGCATGCGGGAAATATCATCAGCAAATCGAACGCCTAACCCCCTGTAGGAGAGAGCCTGCTCGCGATAAACCCGAGAACGCCATAGGGTGTCAGGTTTACAGCGTTCATTAACGAGCATCGCGAGCAAGCTCGCTCCTACAAAAAATGTGTACACACGAATGTCACCATCGGTGCCATTCCTGCGTGCACTTTTTGTTTCTACGCCTAAAAAGTTACATCCCCGCGCCTGCCTTTCCTCGCCACCCCCTTCTGAATCCCCGTTCGGCGTGACGGCGGCGGTGACCATTGCCGAGTCCCTGGTGCGGCTCGGATTGTCGACGTCAAAAGTGCGGACCTATGCAACACCGCGACCGAAAAACATCATTGGCTGGCCGGCACGGTTTGCCCGTTAGGCCGGGTTATCGCTCATCGCGGGCGAGCCGTTCATCGTACCGTCATACGACGTAGATCCTGAGGGAGCGTGGCGCGCAATCGCGAATCAGTACTAGGCTCCATCAACCGAGACATCTCGCCTCGGCACTTGGAGACCGACATGACTACTCAAAACCTCAGCGGCAAAGTGGCATTGATTCAAGGTGGTTCCCGCGGTATCGGTGCCGCCATCGTCAAACGCCTCGCTGCTGAAGGCGCGACCGTTGCCTTCACTTATGTCAGCTCGACGGCCAAGGCCGAAGAACTGCAAAACAGCATCACTGCCGAGGGCGGCAAAGCCCTGGCGATCAAGGCCGACAGCGCCGACGCCGAAGCGATCCGCGGTGCCGTGTCCGCCACGGTAGAAGCTTTTGGCCGCCTGGACATCCTGGTCAACAATGCGGGCGTACTGGCGGTTGCACCGCTGGCGGAGTTCAAGCTCGAGGACTTCGACCAGACCCTGGCCATCAACGTACGCAGCGTGTTCGTTGCCACCCAGGCCGCGGCCAAATGCATGACCGAAGGCGGTCGCGTCATCAACATCGGCAGCACCAACGCCGATCGCATGCCCTTCGCCGGTGGCGGCCCGTATGCCATGAGCAAGTCCGCCCTGGTCGGCTTGACCAAAGGCCTGGCCCGCGATCTTGGCCCCCAGGGCATCACCGTCAACAACGTACAACCGGGACCGGTCGACACCGACATGAACCCGGCCGACGGTGACTTTGCGCAAAGCCTGATCCCGATGATGGCGGTGGGCCGCTATGGCAAGGCCGAAGAGATCGCCAGTTTCGTCGCCTACCTCGTCAGCCCTGAAGCCGGCTACATCACCGGTGCCAGCCTGACCATCGACGGTGGCTTCGGCGCCTGATGCCCTAAATGCAATGCACAATGTGGGAGCGAGCCTGCTCGCGAAAACAGTGGTTCAGACACTATTAATGTTGTCTGGCCCACCGCCTTCGCGAGCAGGCTCCCACATTGTTTTGTCTCAGGTCCACTCAAGCGCCGGTAGGCCACAAGCGTGCGGTTCGAACGCTTTCAACGTACGAAGAATGCCATCGGCGTGTGCGTACTTGGCATCGGCCATGGCCGCATCCGGGATCGCAATCGCCGTCATCCCCGCCGCTTTCGCCGCCGTCACGCCAAAGGGCGAATCCTCGAATACCAGGCAATCCTCAGGTGCCACACCCAGGCGCCGCGCTGCGGTCAGGAATATATCCGGTGCAGGTTTGGCTGCGCCTACCTCGGGGTCGTCGGCGGTGACAACGAAGTCAAACAAGGCAAACCAATCGCGATGCAAGGTGGTTTTCTGGCCGAACGACTGGCTCGACGAGCTGGTGCCCACGGCGATGGGAATGTTGTTGTCCTTCAGATGCCGTACCAATTGCTGTGCGCCTGGCATCGCTTGCGCTGTAGGAAAACGTTCGCGCATCAGCGGTTCGCGGACCAGTAGAAACTCCTCGGCGGTGATCGGCAAATCCAGTGCCTGCACCACATAGCGCGCCAGATCCGCCGCGCCCCGGCCAATGATGTTCTGCTTGATGCTCCAGTCGAACGTCCGGCCGTAGCGCGCGGCGATGATGGACGTGACTTCGGTGTAGATGCCCTCGGTATCGAGCAATAAGCCGTCCATGTCGAATATCACGGCCTTGATCGGGCCGAATGCTATCAGGGGTGCATTCATCGCATCTGATCCGTTTTCTGAGGCATCCCGGGCGGCGCAGACATTGCCAAGGCCCGGAGGGATTAAAGGTTTCAGCAGCATAGCGACCACCGCTAGCCCAGGGCAACGATGAAATCCCGATCCACGCCCAACGGCTTTCCGTCATTTAGCGAATCGCCCTACATCAACCGCCAACTTTCCCGACTTCTTTCCTTGCCGATCCCCCGCAGAGTTTCGCGCTCCACAAGCCACCCAGCGAAAGACTGCCGATGTTCAATCCCCAACAGATGTTGGCCCTGAATAACACCATCGGCCTGCTGGTGGTTGCCGCCATGAACCCCGAGCATCCGGATTTTGAAGCTTTGCTCGGGGAATTTCGTCTTTGCCTCAACGATTACGACACCTGGGCGGAAAATTTCTGGACCGGCCGACTGCTGGATGTCGAGCAAGTCTTCAAGGTCGGTAACCAGGTCCGGCTCAGCGCACCGAAAAATTCAACGTCCCCCGTCAGCTCGACGGTTGCCGCCTGCCCCGCTAGCGGTCCGTTGACGCTGGTGCATATGTTCGACGCCGCGCGATTCGTGCCCATCGGTGACACACCGGTCAAGCTCGAGCCGTTACTCAATGAGGGTCAAGGTGAACCCGAATATGGCGCGCCGATTCACGCCACCATCGGCCCCAGCGGCATCTTGGAAATCCCCGATTGCTGGCGCGGCCAACGCTATCGCATCACCTTCTTTCCCAACGTTTGCGCCGCGCATGTCAAAGCACTTTACGACTCCTATGTGGGTGTAATCGGCGACCTGGAGGGCTGGCTGCGCTCTGAGTGGGAGACAGAGTTCCAGCCTTTGTGGGCCGAGTTTTCCGGGGCGGGCTTCACGGAACGCTATCGCACATTGCAACGGGCCGATTGGCGTGGTTTCGAGAAGTCACTGCATGGATTGTGGGATGACGTGAAGCAGGTGTACGCCCTGATCGCGGACCTGCAAGCCAACAGCGAAAAGCTTCTTGAGTACCTCAGTGAGGCGGACCTTGCGGCGTTGTTGAATGCATCGTCCGAGGCCATCGCCAACCTGCTGCTGGTGCTCGGTGACGAGCCGCTGATGTTCATTCATCTGGCCGCGTTCACCAGTTGGCTGAAGATGTTGCCACCGCAATACAGCGCCGAAGTCGTGGCGCAAATTCGAACGGAGATCCTGATTGGTTTCCTGCTGGCCTGTCTGACCGGACCTGTGGGCCTGAAGCTAGGCCTTAGCGTCAAAGTGTTGAACAGGATCAACTCCCCACGTGCCCGCCGCTGGTTGGCTGCGGCCAGCCTGCGACTGGCCGAACTGGCCTCTCGATCCGACCTGCAAGCTCACGCTGGGGCACTGAAGCCGTTAATGGTCGGTGCCCGGAATGCGCCGCTGAAACCTGCACCCGCGGTCCCATTGCTGATCAGCGCGACGGACAAACCCGTTGTCCAGATCGAAAACCCGATGGCCATCGCTCGGAAAAAGTCAGGAGCCACGACTCGTCTTAGCCGACATGAACATCGGGACGATGCTTCGAGCCAGGCGAAAAACCCCAACGGCGACAGCAGCGATACCGTCGAACGCACCGCGACCAACCAGTGCCCGGTGTCGATGGTCACCGGCGAAGAACTGCTGACCCTCACCGACGGCACCCTCGACGGCATTTTGCCCTTCGACTTCACCCGCCTTTATCGCACCAGCGCCGTCGAACTCGATTGCGGTTTGGGTTTTGGCTGGAGCCATTCGCTGTCGCAACACCTGGAGGTCGACGGCGAGCAAGTGATCTGGGTCGATCAGGAAAACCGCCGGACGCGGTTTCCGCGACCGACGCGCGAACGCCCGGTGATCCATAACAGTTTGTCGCGAGCGGCGATTTACCTCGGCGAGGAGCCGGATGAACTGATCCTCGCCCTGGCCGGTGATGCACCGCGCTTTTATCACTTTCGCGATGGCCGACTGACAACGATCAGCGACGCCTATGGCAACCGCCTGGGCCTGCGCCGCGATTACCGCGACCGGATCGAACGCCTCGATAACGGCGCCGGCCGTTCGTTGTTCTTGCGCTACGAGCACCAGCACCTGATGGCCATCGACTATCAGGTGCGGCAACCGGCGCCCAGTGAGGAACACTCCTGGCGTACCGAACAGACGCTGGTGACTTACCGCTACGACGCGCGCCAGCGGCTGGTCGAAGTGACCAACGCCGCCGGCGAGTCCGAGCGTTACGACTACGACGAACAGCACGTCATCCTGCAACGGCAACTGGCCGGCGGCGCGAGTTTTTTCTGGGCCTGGGAACGGGCCGGCAAAGCGGCGCGTTGCGTGCGGCACTGGGCGTCGTTTGCGCAGATGGAGGCGCGTTACACCTGGGATGAGCGCGGCACGGTCACGGTAAAAAACGCCGATGGCAGTGAAGAAATTTACCAGCACGACGAGCGCGCGCGGCTGGTGCGGCAGGTCGGGCTGGACGGTGGCGAACGGCATAAGGCCTATGACGATCAAGGCCGTCTGATCGCCAAGCAGAACGCCCTCGGCGCTGTTACCGAATACCGTTATGACGAGGTCGGACGGCTGATCGCGCTATTGCCGCCGTTTGATGCGCCGACGTCCTACGAGTATCGCCACGGTTTCCTGCACGCGCGCCGCCGCGGTGAGGCTGAGTGGAAATACCAGCGCAATACCCAGGGCGATATCAGCGCGGTCACCGACCCGGAGGGGCAGATCACCCGCTATTTCTACGACCCGCAGGGACGGCTGCTGACCGTCCGTTATCCGGACCAGAGCGGCCATCACTTCGTCTGGAACGGCTTGGGGCAATTGCTCGAAGAGACCTTGCCGGACGGCAGCCGACGGGCCTTTTCCTACGACGATTTGGGTCGGCGGATTACCCAGCGCGATGAGCACGGCGCGGTCAGCGCTTATGCGTGGGACGCCGTTGGCCGACTGACCCAGACGACTTTTCCGACCGGCGCACGTTGTCGTTATGCCTACAACGCCTACGGCCAGATCACCAGCGAAACCGACGAACTGGGCCGAATCACCCGCTACGAGTACGCCGACGACCTGCATCGGGTCAGCCGCCGCATCAACCCCGACGGCAGCACCCTGAATTACCGTTACGACCACGCGCAGTTGTTGCTCACCGCCATCGACAACGAGGTCGGTGACACCTACAAGCTGGACTACACGCCGGGCGGACTGATCCGCCAGGAAACCGGTTTTGATGGCCGGCGCACCGCGTACGCCTACGACCTCAACGGCCAGTTGCTGGAGAAAACCGAGTTCGGCGACGACGGTTCTTCTCTGGTCACCCACTACCAACGCGATGCAGCCGGACGTCTGTTGCTCAAGACCCTGCCCGACGGGGTCAAGGTCGCCTACCGCTACGACGACCTCGGCCGCCTGCGCAGCGTCGATGGCGGCCAAAACCATCCGCTGGAGTTCGAATACGACCGCCAGGACCGGCTGATCACCGAACACCAGAGTTGGGGCACCCTGCGTTACGCCTACGACAGCGGCGGGCGGCTCAAGCGCTTGCGCCTGCCCGACGGCTGCGTGCTGGATTATCAGCATGCCGAGGGCGGCGCGCTCACGGCCATCGACCTCAACGGCACCCGCCTGACCAGCCACCGCTTCGTCGCCGGCCGCGAACGGCAACGCCAGCAGGGTCAGTTGCTCAGCGACTATGCCTACGACGATCAGGGCCGTTTGCAGGCGCATGCCGTCAGACACCACCAGCAAACCCTGTACCGCCGCGACTATGCCTACAGCGCCCGCGGCAATCTGCTGCAGATCGACGACAGCCGCCACGGCCAGCGTCGCTACCAGTACGACGCCCTCGACCGCCTGACCCGGGTGCGCCATCTGCGCGACGAATCGCTGGAACACATCAGCCACGACCTGGCCAACAACCTGCTGATCCACAACCGCCCCGGCCCCACCCGGATGCAGGGCAACCGCCTGCGCCAGCGCGATGACAGCCATTACGACTACGACGCCTTCGGCAACCTGATCCGCGAACGCCGCGGCATCCCAAGCCAGGTCACCGAATACCGCTACGACAGCCAGCACCGCCTGACCGGCGTCACCACCCCGGACGGCCGAAAAGCAAGCTACCGCTACGACGCCTTCGGCCGACGCATCGCCAAAACCGTCAACGGCCAGACCACACAATTTTTCTGGCAAGGCGAGCAACTGATCGCCGAAAGCGGCCCCAACCACTACCGCAGCTACCTCTACGAACCCGGCACTTTCCGACCCTTGGTCATGCTCGACGGCAAGGGCCGCCAAAACGCCCGCCCGTTCTACTACCAACTCGACCACCTCGGCACCCCGCAGGAGCTCACCCGCCACGACGGCCAACGGGTCTGGTCAGCGCGCTACAGCGCCTACGGCAAACTGCGCGAAGTGAGCCACGGCAGCGGCGAACACCTGGAACAACCGCTGCGTTTTCAGGGGCAGTACTGCGATGCCGAGACCGGCCTGCACTACAACCGCCATCGCTACTACCACCCGGATCTTGGACGTTACCTGACGCCGGATCCGGTCAAATTGGCCGGTGGGCTGAACCCGTACCAGTACACGCGCAACCCGACGGGGTGGGTGGATCCGTTGGGGTTGGCTTGCAAATGCCCAGGAGATATCAATGCGGACGGACCGTTTAGCGAAATTGTCCCCGGCGGCGGATTGGCGACGCATGAAGCTCGGGGCGGTCACCTAATTGCGAAACACATCGGTAGATCCAAGGAACAGTTGGCAGAAAGGCTCAGTGATGAGCCGTGGCTGGGCAGAGCATCTACTTTTTATGATCGAGCCATAGCAGAAAAATCCACATCTAGTGTATTAGCAAAGAACAAAGCACAAATAGAAACCTTCACTAAAAGCAAAGAAAATCAACTAATCATTAAGGATTCAGTACCTTACCCAGTCGGTGTTATCCTAAAACGCCAAGCATCTGATGTGGTACCTGGCTCTGGAGTGCTACTAGTTTTACGGAAGGACAAACAATTGCCTAGCGGATATCGAATACACACGGGATATGCAGAAAAATGAGTACGCAATACCCAGCGTTAGTCCAATTTTTTTCTGGTTATTTTCATCAAGATTGGAGATCTGATCATGCGACCGAAGACGAAGTGATTCGAGCATTCGTTGCAGACTCATCAATTGAGATGATTGCACGAGTGAAAGATGAGTTAATACTTGTTGTGAATACAATCCAAAATGAAGGTGAATTACAAGAATTCCTATTTGAGGGATTAGGATGCTCCTACTATTACCCTTATGCATGGCCGTCAGGTAGGGCTTGGCTGGAGCATGTTTTAGGCATGCTCTGATTATAAGCCTCGACTGGCTGAACTCATTGGATATAGGCAGTAGCGAAATAATGGACAGAGTTTTCGGTTACCTATTTCAATACATAGCAGTATCCATAAATTGGTGAGGCGAAGTTTCTACTGCATTCCTTTTATGGTCGATGGCGTTTCAGTGGCGGCGTGTACGAGCCCTCACTTATTGGAACACGTTGGCGTCGACCTTTGAGGCTGCTAATGCGCACTTCGTAAGACTTATAGCACCGACTGTACCATGGTACACGTTTCGACGAGGCGGGGTTCTCAGCAACACTATTTTAGACGCTACTTCTGCTAACTACGAAGGTAGCTAAAAAACGTTTAACATCCAACCCATAGGGAAATAGGTATGAAAATTATTGAAATACCAATAATTACACACGGAGTTACTCAGAAAGCCATTATCGAATGCGACCGACGAAAACGGACTTTGATACTAATAATGGAGAACGGATCAAAAAAAACCTATACAGCTCGAGACTTCTATGAATGTCTGGGATTATTAAGAGCAGATTTTCCGGAAACGATTTTTCTATGTAAAGGGGCGAAGCTCAATGTTTATCCGTCTAGAATGTCGTCCCAAATGTCCACAGGCATATTGGCCTATGAACACACACTAGAACAATCAGCTGAGCCTGAAGACCTTGTTAATATCTTCGATTATGAAGAAGTCGACATAACACACGACATTCAACAACAAAGAGAATTTTACAAACGATGGCTCGACTCCTTACGAACAAATCGACCAGAGTAATACGGGGTGGTTCGCTCTAGGAAATTTGAAACTTTAGAAGTATTGATCATCGCGAATGGAACGCGTCAAGGGGCCGAACTCCTGTGCGACTCAAAAAACCTAACAATTACTTTCATTATGAAAAATGGCTATAAAAACTCGGAGACCGGCAGCGATCTATATGAATGCTTTGGAAAAATAAGAAAAAACAACCCTGATGTAACCTTTTTATGTAAAGGCGCAAAAATCAATGTCCACCCTTCAAGTATGTCTTCACAGATGACTCAAGGGGTGAAGGCATACGAGCTAACACTGGGAAAAAATGCACACAGAAATGATGTGGTGAGTATCTTCGACTACGAAGAGGAAAACCTGACAAATAATCCGGAGATCCAAAAGGAATTCTTTATGAGGTGGATTAATACTGACCCTGTCGACCAATAAATAGAATGCTAGAAACACTCAATCAAATTTTGCCACCGACAACGTCAGTTTTTATTTGCATCAAGATCACCCTCTTTTGTCTCATTGCTCGTAGCTTGTTCCTCCCCTACATCATCCTCTGGCGGAAGTTGATCTCGCGCCAAGGAATTCGTCGGCGAAGGCAGCGGATATTCTGGAGTGTCGTCAACTTCGGGGTCTTTCAAATCAGCGCACATATTGCACCTCTCTATCGGATTGAAGTGCAGAGAACTGGGCGCGGAATGCGTTCGTCCAGGCACACCCGCCCAATTCAATACCGCTCTCAATCAATCCTCATCTTCAAAATCCACATTCCCCACATCCCCAGCATCATCCGCATCGTTCAGCGGTACCGTCGCATCATCCATCAACGATCCCGGATCTTCGTTGCCGGGATCGTTGATGAATGGCAGCCCGCTTGGTCCTTTTTCTTCCTTGCCTTCGGTTTCCGGAGTCATGGGATGCCTCGCTCAGTCAGTGATGTTTGTTGTGGTGTTTGTTTGAGTGTTTATGACCGCCACCGGAGTGTGAGTGGCTGCTGTCACTTCCCAGATTGTTACCGACCGCTCCGCCTGCCGCGCCGCCAAGCCCAGCACCGACGGCCGATCCGGTCGAGCCGCCGAGGTTGTTACCGACGACCGAGCCACCGGCTGCGCCCAACCCACCGCCGATCGCCGCTTCTGTGCGACTGTGCTTGGGTGCCGCAACGGCACTGCCGGCCGCGCCGCCGACACCGGCACCAATCGCTGCACCGGTGCTACCGCCCACATGGCCGCCGACGACATTGCCCAGCACGCCACCCAGTCCACCGCCCACCGCGGCATCGCCGTTACCGGCTGCCAGTGCGGCCTGAGAGAGCAGCAATCCGAAAACAATCGCTGGCAACATCAATCGTCGAGCGCTCAAGCTTCCGGTTTCTTTGCCGCTGGGTTTCGGGTTCATGGCACGCCTCGCATTCTTCAAGGGTATGGAAGTTTTGAGCCGCAGCACCGCAAAACGTTCACATACGAAAAAGCCCGGCATAAAACCGGGCTTTTTATACCTGGATGGATCAGTGACGCTTGTGACCATTTGCCATGTTGCTGCCGACGCCGCCGCCCAGTGCGCCGCCCAGGCCTGCACCGATGGTTGCGCCGGATTTGCCGCCGAGGCTGTTGCCGATCACCGAACCACCTGCCGCGCCAACGCCGCCACCAATTGCCGCACTGGTGCGATGACCTTTCTTGGCAGTCACTGCGCTCCCGGCCGCGCCCGCAACACCTGCGCCAATCGCTGCACCGGTGCTGCCGCCCATTTTCTGGCCGACCACATTGCCCAATGCGCCGCCCAAGCCACCACCTAGCGCGGCTGTGCCGTCACCCGCCATTGCACCTTGAGCAAACAGAAGCCCCAGAAAGAGAGCGGGCAGAGTTAAACGCATGACAAAAACCTCAAAAATAGGGGTACACAAAAAGGGGGCGAGATTGAATGCTTTTGCGCGGATAAAGTCCAGCACGCCGGTCCAACTTCGCGATTGGCGACGGTTGGACAGCGTTTACGGAAAAGGTTTTATCGCGGACAAAAAAAAGCCCGCTGGGGAAACGGGCCAGGTGTTGCTTTCTAACGGATGAGCTGAGACTACGGAGCCTGCTGTGAAAAGTTTGTGAAGGATCGAAACCTTAAACTATTTGTCATACAACCCGTTCAGGCATGAAAAAACCCGCTCAATGACGGGGTCTGCTGAAGGTGAATTACTTCATGACCGGCACTGTCACCTTGGGCAGAAATTTGCCCTTCAGCACCCTGCAAGCCCGGGTCTTGATCTTGTCGACCTCGGTCTGGTCCTCGCCGAAACCGGCCACATACTGGGTCTGGCCACACCGCACGGAATTGTTGATCGGAAACTCTGCGCCATCGTCCTCGAGATACGGATCAGTCATTTCTTCACCCCTTTTCTGAAAGCGGGATCGACACCGGCAAGCCCTTTTGCCCGAAAAATATCGATCACCAAGGCTTTCGAGACTAGCCGGTCACTAACGGACTTGCCGTTCCATTTTTCCCGACACCGACGAATGGCCTGCCCCTTTACCCCAGCTTGACCGCCGTCCCGGTGACAAATACCACGACCATTGCGCCCTTGCCCGCCGGCATACTGATCTCATAATCGAGCCCGACTACCGCGTCTGCCTGAAGCGCCTGCGCCCGCTCCTTGATTTCATCGGTGGCCTGGATGCGTGCTTCCTTCAACGCTCGCTCCAGTGTCTGCGAACGCCCACCGAAGAAGTCACGCATCCCGGCAAACACGTCACGGACGACGTTGATCCCTTGCACCGACTCAGCACTGACGATGTCCAGGTAGGCTGTAATCTGCCGGCCTTCGATGGAATGGGTGGTGGTGGTGATCATTGCTGCTCCTTGGATAACTCGACGCCGTCAAAGCAGCTTGATCAGCACCGCAGTGATAGTGGCAACCGTACCGATAAGGCCAGTCGCAACCGCCACAGGATACCAAAACGTTTCACGCGTCATCTTGCCCGCCTCAGCGTTCAGCTTGCGCTGCTCCGCCATCAGCTTGACGATTTCCACGTGAACCTTTTCGAGTTCGGCCTGCTTCATTGTGAATTCCTGCATACCGTGTATATGCCCATTTTGGCAAAGCGTCGCACCAAGTACGCGACTCGTTTTTGCATTCTGTACGTAGAAAACAAAAACGCAAAGCCTTTGGCGGAACACATAATTTGAGCTGTCAGGATCTCTGAAAGACACGAGTTGCTGTGCCTTTCGCCATTACGTCCGACAAGATACTCTTTCTTCCTACGATCATTTCGGAAAGCACCTTAAGCCGCAAACCTGAGTCACCTCGAAACGGCGCGAAAAATCTTGGGCAATAAAAACACAAAACCCCCGGCTTCTTTCGAAACCAGGGGTTTTGTTTACAGAATGTGGCGGTGAAGGAGAGATTCGAACTCTCGATACAGTTTCCTGTATACACACTTTCCAGGCGTGCTCCTTAAGCCACTCGGACACTTCACCGTATCTCTTCAAACATGTTCTGTCTGTCGAGGCGCGCTAATGTAGTCGAAAGCTTTTCCGATGGCAAACATTTTTTTGAGAATTTTCATGCGGTTAACGCGATTCACTGTTTGTGGTCGCTGCGAGCCATGGCAAACCGGCCAAACTCCGGCTTCGTGCCTGCTCCTATATAGAGGGGAATGCCCAATAGGCGCGGCCGGGTGCCTGTGACGTACAGCAAAAGGGTGACTGGCGGGTCAGTCACGGCGCTTTACCTGGCCGGCGGCGGTGGGTAACGTCTGCCCAACTTTATTGAAAGGAATAGCGTCATGAGTGAGTTGATTTCCTACCATCTCGAAGACGGTATCGCGACCCTGACCTTGAGCAATGGCAAGGTCAATGCCATTTCCCCGGATGTGATTGCCGCGTTCAACGCTGCGCTGGATCAGGCGGTGGCTGATCGTGCGGTGGTGATCATTACCGGCCAGCCGGGCATTCTTTCTGGCGGCTATGACCTGAAGGTGATGACCTCCGGCCCTAAAGAAGCCGTGGCGTTGGTGACTTCCGGCTCGACCCTGGCCCGTCGCCTGCTGTCGCACCCCTTCCCGGTAATCGTCGCGTGCCCTGGGCATGCGGTGGCCAAAGGTGCGTTCCTGCTGCTGTCGGCCGACTACCGTATCGGCGTGGATGGGGCCTTCAGCATTGGCCTGAACGAAGTGCAGATTGGCATGACCATGCACCACGCCGGCATCGAGATTGCCCGTGATCGCCTGAACAAAGTGGCGTTGCAGCGTTCGGTGGTCAACGGCGAGATGTTCACGCCACAAGGCGCTGTGACGGCTGGTTTCCTGGATGTGCTGGTGTCGGCTGAAGAACTGCAAGGCGCGGCGCTGGCGGCGGCTCGCCAGTTGAAGAAGATCAATATGACCGCGCACAAGAACACCAAGTTGAAGGTGCGCAAGGCATTGCTCGAGGCCCTGGACAACGCAATCATCCAGGATCAGGAGCATTTGGGTTAAGCCCGAATCTGTAACGTCGAAAAGCCCGACCGTCGTGTCGGGCTTTTTCTTACCTGTCACTCTGAAAGGTGTGTAACCGCTCTAGACCGCATCTGACCGATAAGTCGGAAACATCAGCACAAACATCGGTTATCTCCTACCTATCTGGCGGCAATTGCCGAAAACAGTGCACATCCGTACACTGCGCCACCTTTTGTCCCGCTGGGGCCTGTAAATGCTGTTTTTGTTTCGTATGTCATTGATGGGCATGCACTTTATCGTGGCGGGTGTGCTGGGCGTGATACTCGGCCTGTGCCGGCCGTTCAACCCGGACAATAGCCGTCTGTGCGCACGCCTGTACGCGTGGCCGGCCATGTGCATTTTGCGCTTGCGGGTGAAGGCCGAGGTCGGGCCGCTGATGGACAAACCCGACAGCTGCGTGATCATCGCCAACCACCAGTCCAACTATGACCTGTTTGTGTTTGGCAATGTGGTGCCGCGCCGTACCGTGTGCATCGGCAAAAAGAGCCTGAAGTGGGTGCCGCTGTTCGGGCAGTTGTTCTGGCTGGCGGGCAATGTGTTGATCGACCGTGGTAACGCGCACAAGGCACGCCAGTCGATGCTGACCACCACCCACACCCTGCAAAACAAGGAAACTTCGATCTGGGTGTTCCCGGAAGGTACGCGCAACCTGGGTGAAGAACTGCTCCCGTTCAAGAAAGGCGCGTTCCAGATGGCGATTGCCGCCGGTGTACCGATCGTCCCGGTGTGTGTCAGCAGTTACGTCAAACACATGCGATTGAACCGCTGGCGAAGTGGGAAAATTCTGATTCGCTCATTGCCAGCGATCCCCACAGTCGGATTGAGTCTGGATGACATGCCCCTGCTGATTGCTCAGTGTCGCGAGCAGATGCGTGAATGCATCGAATCGATGGACCGGCAACTGCAAGCCGCCTGAAAATCAAAACCCGCCTGGTGCGGGTTTTCTTTTGCCTGCGAACCTTTGCCGGCGAACTCGGCAGATTTAACTGACTCTCAAACACTGGCAAGGCTAAGCTGATCAGCACTGCCATTGCATTTGTTGCCAATTAAAGCTGCCAATAAGAAGTGAACCACCATCATGGGTAGAGTTGTTGCTGCTGCGGTTTATAGCGCGGGAAAGAAAGTCACCAATATCACCCTCGACGAAGGCGCAGCCTGGGCAGCCAAACCCGGCCACTTTGTCTGGATCGGCCTCGAAGAGCCAAACGCCCAGGAGCTGGCCAACCTGCAACGCCAGTTCAACCTGCACGAACTGGCCATCGAGGACGCCCTGGAAAAACACAGCCGACCGAAGCTGGAAACCTTCGGCGATGCGCTGTTCATCGTGACCTATTCGCCCATCCGCCATGAGGGCAAGCTCGAGTTCATCGAAACTCACATCTTCGCCGGCAACGGCTACATCATCACGGCGCGCAACGGTCACTCGGCGTCCTACGCCCACGTCCGACAGCGCTGTGAGGCGCGTCCGCTGTTGCTCGACCACGGAGAAGATTTCGTTCTGTATGCCCTGCTCGACTTCGTGATCGAAAACTATCAGCCGATGGGTGAAGCCATTCACGCGGAAATCGATGAGCTGGAGCGCAATGTGTTGTGCGGTTCGCTCAATGATTACGACATCCAGAAACTCCATGGCCTGCGTCGCGATGTCTTGCGCTTGCGCCGTTATGTGGCGCCGATGATCGAAGTGGGCGAGGAACTGCAAAAGCTGAGCTTCCCGTTCATCGACAAGAACATGCGCCCGTACTTTCGCGATGTGCAGATCCATGTCACGCGGCAGATGGAAGACCTGACGACCCTGGCGGATATTGCCAGCCAGACGATTGAAGTCGGGGTGTTGCTGGAAGCTTCACGTCAGAGCGTGGTGCAACGCAAATTCGCAGCTTGGGCGGCCATTCTGGCGTTTCCGACGGCGGTGGCGGGGATTTACGGGATGAACTTCCAGAACATGCCGGAGTTGAGCTGGCACTACGGGTATTTCGCCGTCCTCGGCTTCATTACAGTTGGATGTGTAGGGTTGTGGGCGAGCTTCAAGAAGTCGGGGTGGTTGTAGTCGGGACCTGGGTGTTTGGGAGATTCGCTGGCAAGCCAGCTCCTACAATGGACACGAATTCTTCTGTAGGAGCTGGCTTGCTAGCGAAGCTTTTGCCTTAAGCCGTTTGTGGCTTGTGCGCCACAAACCGCATCATCCATTCGGCAACCGTAGCGCCGTGATGTGCCTGTTCCAGGCTTGCAATGCCTTTGGAGTAAATCGGCTCACCCAAGGCTTCCTGGCGAATCTCCAGCAGGGCACGGGAATAGTCGTGGATGAATTCCGGGTGCCCCTGGAAGCACAGCACCTGGTCGTTGATGTGGTAGGCGGCAAACGGGCAGAAATCACTGGACGCGATGACCGTAGCGTTTTCCGGCAGGGATGTGACCTGATCCTGGTGGCTGATCAGCAGCGTCAGTTCCTCACGCACCGGACTCATCCATGGCGCCTTGGCGGCCATTTTATAGTTATGCGTGCCGACCCCCCAACCCTGGGTTGCCCGTTCGCTCTTGCCGCCCAGCAGCAGTGCCAGCAATTGGTGACCAAAGCACACACCCAACAGCTTGTCGCCGCGCTCGTAGCGGGTCAGCAGGTATTGCCTGAGGGTTTCGATCCACGGGTCGGTGCCGAAGGAATCGGCCTTGCTGCCTGTCACCAAGTAGGCGTCGAACGTCAGGTCGTCGCTTGGGTATTGACCCTGCACCACGTTGTAGATGGTGAACTCGGCGGCAATCGGTTGCTGCGAAAACAGGTGTTTGAACATCTGCCCGTAGCCCTGATATCGGTCAACCAATTCCGGACGCAGGTGATCGGTTTCCAGAATGCAGATGCGTAACGACATAAAAAATACCTGACACGTGATGGGAATAATGCACACCCCAGAGCCTGCCTTGAAACACCGTGACAAGGCAAGCCCCGAAATGCGTGATCCCGCCCTTAGAACCCCTCCCCCTTGGCCGCTTTCTCCAGCAACAACGCGGGTGGCGCAAACCGTTCACCGTATTGCTTGGCCAGGTATTGGGCCCGGGCGACAAAGTCCTGCACGCCGTACTGGTTGATGAACTGCAGCGCACCGCCGGTCCACGCGGCAAAGCCGATCCCGAAGATCGAACCGACGTTGGCATCGGCCGTTGAGGTCAGTACCCCCTCCTCCACACAACGCACCGTTTCGAGGGCTTGCACGAACAGCAAGCGATCACGCACATCCTTGGGTGAAATCTGACCGTCGGCTTTCTCGAAGCGGGTTTTCAGTTCAGGCCACAGGTGTTTCTGGCCGCCCGCCGGATACTCGTAGAAACCGCCACCGGCTGCCTTGCCCGGACGCTTGTATTCATTGAGCAGCAAGTCAATCACGGCGAATGCCGGATGCTCTATCAGCGGTTTCCCTTCTGCTTGCAGGTCCTTGGCCGTTTGCAGGCGGATATGGCTCATGAGACTGAGGGAAACTTCGTCGGAAATCGCCAGCGGTCCTACAGGCATGCCGGCTTTGCGCGCTTCTGTCTCGATCATCGCCGCATTGACGCCTTCGCCCAGCATGGCGATGCCTTCGTTGGTGAAGGTGCCGAACACCCGCGAGGTGAAAAAACCGCGGCTGTCGTTGACCACAATCGGGGTTTTCTTGATTTGCAGGACGAAATCAAATCCGCGGGCCAGGGTTTCATCGCTGGTATTGGCGCCCTTGATGATTTCCACTAGCGACATTTTTTCCACAGGGCTGAAGAAATGCAGGCCAATGAATTTGCTCTGGTCAGGCACGGCGTTCGCCAGGCCACTGATCGGCAAGGTCGAGGTGTTGGACGCGATCACCGCGTCCGCGCCGACGACCTTCTGTGCCGCCAACGAAACCTTGGCCTTCAGCTCACGATCCTCGAACACGGCCTCGATGATCAGGTCACAACCGGCCAGGTCGGCATCGCTTTCGCTGGTTTGAATGCGTGACAGAATGGTGTCCCGTTGCTCATGGCTCAAATGTCCGCGAGCGACTTTCTTGTCCAGCAGCGCCGCCGAATGCGCCTTGCCCTTCTCTGCTGCGGCAAGGTTGATGTCCTTGAGCACCACCTCAATACCTGCCGACGCACTGACAAATGCAATACCGGCCCCCATCATCCCGGCGCCCAGCACTCCGACCTTACGGGTGACATAGGGCGCAAAACCTTGCGGCCGCGAGCCGCCGGCATTGATTTCGTTGAGCTGGAACCAGAACGTACCGATCAGGTTTTTCGAGACCTGGCCGGTGGTCAGTTCGGTGAAGTAGCGGGTTTCGATCAGGTGCGCGGTGTCGAAATCGACCTGGGCGCCTTCGACCGCCGCACAGAGGATCTTCTCCGGCGCCGGCATCGTGCCTTGGGTTTTGCTGCGCAGGATAGACGGTGCAATCGCCAGCATCTGCGCGACTTTCGGGTTTGACGGCGTGCCACCCGGAATCTGGAAACCCTTCACATCCCAACGCTGCACAGCCGTCGGGTTGGCGACAATCCACGCCCGCGCCTTGGTCAGCAAGTCGTCGTGATCGGTTGCCAGCGCATCGATCAAGCCGGCCTGCAGCGCCTGCTGTGGCCGCACCTTCTTGCCTTCGAGCAGATACGGCAGGGCCTTTTCGATCCCGAGCATGCGCACCATGCGCACCACGCCTCCGCCGCCCGGCAGCAGGCCGAGAGTGACTTCCGGCAGGCCCAGTTGCACCGACGGATTGTCCAGCGCTACGCGGTGATGGCAGGCCAGGCAGATTTCCCAACCGCCGCCTAATGCAGCGCCGTTGATCGCGGCGACCACGGGTTTGCCGAGGGTTTCCAGGGCGCGCAACTGGCCCTTGAGGGTCAGGACCATGTCGTAGAAGGCCTTGGCGTCGGGTTTGCCGACCTTGATCAGTTCATTGAGGTCGCCGCCGGCAAAGAAGGTCTTCTTGGCCGAGGTGATGATGACACCGGCGATGTTGTCCTTGTCCGCCACCAAGCGTGCAACGCAGGCGGCCATGGCCTCGCGGTATACCGCGTTCATGGTATTGGCGCTCTGGCCGGGCATGTCGATGGTCAGGACGACAATCTGGTCCTGGCCTTTTTCGTAACGAATGGCTTCGTTCATATTCAGGTTTCCTTGAAGTCCAGGCTCAGAGGCGTTCGATGATGGTGGCTATGCCCATGCCGCCGCCGACACACAGGGTCGCGAGGCCATAACGCAGGCGCCGGGCTTCCAGCTCATCGAGCAGCGTGCCAAGAATCGCGCAGCCGGTGGCGCCCAGCGGGTGGCCCATGGCGATGGAACCGCCGTTGACATTGACCTTGTCTGGGTCAACTGCCATGTCCTTGATGAACTTTAATACCACCGATGCGAATGCCTCGTTGACCTCAAACAGGTCGATGTCCTCGACTCGCAGCCCGGCCTTGGCCAGCGCTTTACGGGTCGCCGGTGCGGGGCCGGTGAGCATGATGGTCGGATCGGTGCTGGTGACCGCCGTGGCGACGATCCGCGCCCGAGGCTGCAAGCCCAGCGCCCGGCCCTTGGCCTCGGAGCCGATGAGCATCAGCGCCGCGCCATCGACAATCCCGGAACTGTTGCCGGGGGTGTGAACGTGGTTGATCCGCTCGACATGGCTGTAGACCCGCAGCGCGGTGGCATCGAAGCCCATCTGCCCCATCATCTCGAAGCTCGGCTTGAGTTTGCCCAGGCCTTCAAGGGTCGAATCGGCGCGAATGAACTCATCGTAATCGAGCAGGATGATGCCGTTCTGGTCCTGCACCGGCACCAGCGATTTGTTGAACGAACCGTCGGCCCGTGCCCGCGCAGCTTTTTGCTGGGAGTGCAGCGCGTAGGCGTCGACGTCCTGGCGGCTGAAACCTTCGAGGGTGGCGATCAGGTCGGCGCCTACGCCCTGCGGCGTGAAGTGACTGTGCAGATTGGTCGCCGGGTCCAGCGCCCACGCCCCACCATCGCTGCCCATCGGTACCCGGGACATCGACTCGACACCACCGACGACCACCAGGTCTTCGAAGCCGGAACGCACTTTCATCGCACCGAGGTTTACAGCCTCCAACCCCGAAGCGCAGAAACGGTTGATCTGGACTCCCGCCACGCTGACATCCCAATCGGCCACCTGAGCGGCGGTCTTGGCGATGTCGGAACCTTGATCGCCAACCGGCGTCACGCAGCCGAGCACCACATCATCGACCTGGCTAGTGTCCAATGCCGTGCGCTGTTGCAGTGCGGTGAGCAAACCGGCCACCAGGTTCACCGGTTTGACACTGTGCAAGGCGCCATCGGCCTTGCCTTTGCCGCGGGGCGTGCGTAACGCGTCGAAAATCAATGCTTGGGTCATGACGTCCTCGAACCGCAGTGCAGGTGGGGAAATACCGAGTGCCCACTCTTGGCCCGAGTCGCGTTTGATTCAATGACCGCAGCGCTCACGCGCGTTGACGCACACGCTCAGACGGACGGTAGTGAGCGGCTGGATTAACCGATTCAGGACAGCAAGCTGTCTAGCCAACGGGCGGCAAAGAAGCTGGCAATAGGCCTCATGCCTTTTTTAACACGATTCGTAACCGAACCATACGAAATGGATCTAAACCAGACGCAGCGCGGGCTCTAAGGTGAACTTGTACGAAGTTGTCGTCGGGTTTTGCCGAGGCGCTCGTCGCTACAGGAGTGCACCTGCCGTCATGGAGCTATGCAGGCAGGCATCAGGAAATAACAAAAAAGGCGGTCAAGCCATGTTCAAACAACCGAAAGTACGTCAAGCCGGACTCATCCTTTTCGCCACCACGCTGTTGTTGATACTGCCGAACCTGACCAGGGTCATCGGCTAGTCGCGTCTAAAAGAAACGGCGTCACAGTTTTTGAATGGCCACCCTCAAAATGTGACTGGCCCGCTACCCGGGCCAGCGTGGCTGTGCCAACCTTAACGGCACTTCCACGACATGGACGGCAATCATTTGAAAATACTCATACTGCTCGGGGCCCTGCTTATCGGCTCGCCCCTGTATGCCGCACAGTTGAACCTTGGGCTGGGCGAGAACAGTCGCACTTGGCAGACCGAGGAATTGCTCAAGCATCCTCAGGTTCAAACCATTCACATCAGTAACGACGTTTCCTACAAACGGGACATGAGCTACCGCGCCGTGCCCCTGTCCGCGTTGCTGACTGGCATCCAGCCTGACGATCATCTACAAGCCGTGGCGCTGGATGGCTTTGCCGCCGAGATGGCCGCTGCGCCGCTGCTCAGTAGCCGGGGTGCCCGGGCCTGGTTGGCGATTGAAGATCCGGCCCAACCGTGGCCATCGCTGTCGGAAGGCAAGCCGGGCGCCGGGCCTTTCTATCTGGTCTGGACCGACCCGCAGGCTGGCAATATCAGCCCGGAGCAATGGCCGTTCCAGGTGGCGAGCATCAAGCGCCTGGCACCTGTGGCCGAGCGCTTTCCCGCCCTGCTGCCCGACCCGGCGTTGAAGGCAGATGATCCGGTTAACAAGGGGTTTGCACTGTTCCAGAAGAACTGCCTGGCGTGTCATCGACTCAACGGTGCCGGAGATGCGCAGTTCGGGCCGGACCTGAATATTCCGTACAACCCGACTGAATATTTTGGCGCAGACTTCCTCAAGCGCTACATCCGCGATCCACAGAGTTTGCGCCAGTGGCCACAGGCGAAAATGCCCGGGTTCTCGACCGAGGTGTTGCCGGAGGGGGATCTGGCGATGCTGGTGGGGTATTTGCAGCACATGGCCGGACGCAAGGTTAAGCCCTGATTTCAGGGGCTGGCCCACTATATCCTTGTCCATATTGGCCCCCCTGTAATTGGATGGACTCGCCCAAGCCGAGGCGTCAATGCGCCACGGTGGCAGTCTAAACAGCCAACGACAGCGAGGGCGAGTCCATGAAAAATCATAGTTCGATTCATCAATCCGTGTCTT
>NZ_JAFMPV010000022.1:0-101468 GCF_049132105.1 Pseudomonas sp. NFX15 | reverse complement strand
AAAACGGAAGGAAAGTATTAATATCGCGCATAAGAACGCCGGTTTGTTAGATGTGTTTGCTCGCACGAACATCATCAATCAAATCGGCGTTCTTGTTTCTGTGTTTCCCGGGATTCCGTGAAGAACCAAAAAAAAGCCCGCGGGAGGGCGGGCAAAACCGTAGTTTCTTGAATGAGCGAGCGCAATGTACAGGCAGGAACGCCTGGGTGGGGTGAAGAAAAATTCATATCGCCCCAAGCCCCGCACCAGAGCGCATGCCACGGTTACGGCAAATGATCAGCGGCAAAGTCGGCTTCCGAGCGGGCGCGTAAACGGCCTTTGCGGCAGGCCTGCTGGAATCGCTCGAAATCGCGCTCGTTCTGCTCGGCATAGCTTTGGGCATATTTGTAGAGCGCATCGGCCAGGGCGTCGCTCTTGCCGATGTAGCCGCTGATCACCGCCGCCTGGCCCGATGCCTTGGCATGGGCGCGAGCCAGCGCCCGGCCGCAGAGCCGCCCATAGGCGGCGAACGCGTCGCCATCGAAGGTTTCGAGTTCGGCAGAGATCTTCATGTCGCGCAATTGCCGCACATAGAAATGCCGGCCACTGGGGCCGGTGGTCCAGCCGAGGAACAAGTCGCTGGCCGATTGCATCAAGCGCTGGCCGTCGACCACCCGTTGCCCTTCATGCCGCACCCGCGATTTAGCCTTTACGTAGCCGGCGAGCACCGAGCGGCGCGCTTCCTTGAATTGCAGGAACAGCGGGAACTGCTGATCGTCGGTCAGCAGCGCCACCAGGCAACGGGTGCCGACACTGCCGACGCCCACCACTTTGAACGCCATGTCCTGCACGTGAAAACGCGACAGCAGATCGCGGCGGTCCGCTTGCAGGGTGCCGCGATAGTCGCGCATGAACGTGTCGTAGAGCGGGCGCCAGTCTGACAGCCGTAACCAGTCATCATCGGCTTCCAGCAGCGTGGTGTTCTTGTGCAGGTGGAAAATTTCCGGCAGGTCATCGCGAATGATCAGGCGACCGTGGGCGTCACGTTCGCTGATCTTGGGCAGCAGTTCGGCATGGGTGCGCCGTTCCGCCTTGGCGATGGCGCGTTCCACATGGTCGAGCGTGCTTTTGTTGGCTTGCGCCAGCAGGTCGTTATAGCTGATGGAGTCGTACCAGGTTTCCAGCGTGCTCTGCTCAGCACACTCCAGCATGTTTTTTTGATAGGCGCTCACCACCTCATGGCAGATGGTTTGCTCGACCGACTCGCCATGACGCAAGTCGCGGGCGGCCACCAGAAAGCTCGCCACCAGGCGTTTCAAGTCCCACTCCCACGGCCCGGGATGGGCTTCGTCGAAGTCGTTGACGCTGAACAACAGGTTGCGTTCAGGCGTTGCAAAACCGCCGAAATTCATCAGGTGGCAATCGCCGCAAATCGGCGAAACCAGCCCCATGTCCAAGGTGCCCGCCAGGTCGTGGGCCTGCACCAACGCATTGCCGCGATAGAAGGTGAACGGTGACACCAGCATGCGCCCGTAGCGCAGTTCCACCAGCGATTTGACGCGCCCTTCACTCGACGCCTTGATCAGTGGAATGGGGTCGCGGTCGATATTACCCAAGGCACTTTGCGAACTGCGCGAACACTTCCTGCGAGCCACCTTGCCTTGCTTCAAACGGTCGGTGAGGGTGGTCATGGGGGCCTATTTGACGGGTGTTGTAGGGTGATTTCGCATTGAGTGTAGAAGGGCTTTGCGGGTTCATCCGAAGTGATTGCGCAGCGACTAATCTATCTGTCATGCATCGCTTCGATGCCGCGCCTGGAGATAGGGAGGCCTGTGCTTTCACTGGTGATTGCGTTGCTGTTGTCGTTCCTCATCGGCTGGGTTTCCCAGCGCATGGGCATGTGCCTGGTCAATGCCATGGGGCAGTTGCTCAAACGCCGGCCGACGCTGTTTGTCTCGCTGGTCAGCTGCGGTTTGTTCGGCTTGTTGCTCGCACCGTTCTATGCCTGGTTTGACGTTAGCCAGCCGCTGTTCATTCCAGAGGTCGGTTACTTGTCGCTGGTCGGCGGCGGGCTATTGTTCGGCCTTGCCTCGGTGCTCAACGACGGATGCAGCGTCGGCACCCTGACCAAACTCGCCAGTGGCAACCTCAACAAGGGTTTCACCATCCTCGGCTGGGTACTGGGCATCGTACTCTGGCACCGCTTGAACATGCTGACCGAACACCGGGTGCTGCAAATGCCGATGATTACCACCGGCCACTACTGGCTGGTCATCGGCATTGTGCTGCTGATTTTGC
This sequence comes from Pseudomonas sp. NFX15, assembly GCF_049132105.1. Taxonomy (NCBI): domain Bacteria; kingdom Pseudomonadati; phylum Pseudomonadota; class Gammaproteobacteria; order Pseudomonadales; family Pseudomonadaceae; genus Pseudomonas; species Pseudomonas sp. NFX15. The sequence goes on along the minus strand of NZ_JAFMPV010000022.1, from coordinate 99,191 downwards.
TGTTTTTAATCCGGATCCACGGCGACAAACACCTGGTGCTGTCGAGTCTGCTGCTGGGCGCCCTCACCAGCGCCCTCTACACCTTCGAACCGCTGTGGACACCCAGCGTGTTCTTCTACGATCTCTCGCACATGTTCTGGGCCTCGGGCGAAAGCCTGCTGAGCAGTCAACGTGTCGCGGTGTTCATCATGTTGTTGGCGGGCATGCTCTGCTACACCTTGCATCGCCGCACCTTCAGTTATCAGCATTTTGGCCTGTTGACGGCGGGCAAGCATTGGCTGGCCGGCGTGCTGATGGGAATTGGCGCCTCGATGATGCTGGGCGGGAATGACTCACAGATATTATTGGTGTTCCCGACGTTGACCTGGGTGGGGGCGGTGCCGTTGGTGTCGATTGTGTTGGGGATTTTGGTGGGGGTTGGGGTGAGGCGGGTGAGTAAGGCCAATTCGCAATAATGTTCTGTATACGGTACATTTACATACAAATGTTACGGTAACTGAACATGGAATACACACTGCTAATATCTCGACTCGGTAGCCAAATACGCGAAACGCGTATTCGACGCGGTCTGACACAAGCGCGACTTGCCGAGCTCGCCGGCTTGACTCGGCAGAAAGTCATTGCGGTTGAGAAGGGTGCCGATACTGTTGCCATGAATGCTTACGCAAGAGTCTTGAGCACTTTGGACTGCGAGCTCATCGTTGTACCGGCAGCCATGCCGACCCTTGAAGAGCTTGGGGATTTGTTCGAATGAAGACGGCTTCGCTCAAAGTCAGTACGCCAGAAGGCTACAGTGGTCGAATCCTCACCAGCGCTGATGATTTCATTTTTCGCTATCAAGAAGACGCATTACCCAATGTAGCCATCAGTCTTTCGATGCCCGTTCGGACCGATGAGTTTCGCCGACGGGATCTGCATCCTGTATTCCAGATGAACCTCCCCGAGGGCTACCTGTTGGAGCAGTTGCGCAATCGCCTGGCGAAAACCGTAAACGTCGATCCCATGTTGTTGCTTGCTCTATCTGGCAGCAGTTCGCCAATTGGCAGGATTCAGGTGCATTCCGAAACCGTTGACGCCCTGCTGGGTGAACAGCAGTTCCCTGGAGAAAAACTCGAAGAAATTCTAACGTGGGATGGCGCGGAAGATGTCTTCGCCGAACTTCTTGACCGCTACATGCTACGGGCAGGTATATCGGGTGTTCAGCCGAAGGTTTTGGTGCCTGAGCAGCAAGATTTCGAATGGCGACGAGCTACCTCGAAAACCTCTGACTTGATAATCAAGAGTGGCCGGGATGAATTTCCAGGCCTGGCCATCAATGAGTTCCTTTGCATGTCCATAGCCAAGGAGGCGGGCATTCTGGTCCCGCAGTTTTACCTGTCTGACAATGCAAAGCTGTTTGTCATGCGTCGCTTTGATCGGGACGAGCAGCTTAATCCAATTGGATTCGAGGACATGGCGGCATTGATGGGGCTCTCCGCCGATCAGAAGTACAGCAAAAGCTATGCAGCCATAGCCAAAGCGATCCGTCTGTTCTGCCCGGCAAGCAATCAACGAACGTCGCTGGATCAACTGTTCGATTGTGTAGCGCTGAGCTGCATCGTCGGGAACGGCGATGCTCATTTGAAGAACTTCGGCTTGCTCTACTCGCAGCCAACGCAGCGTGACGCCTGGCTCGCGCCGGCCTACGACATCGTCAATACCACGGCCTATATCCCTGAAGATGTATTGGCACTGGATCTGGCGGGTAACAAGTCTCTGTTTGCGTCCCGTCAGGGGCTACTGGAGTTTGCCCAGACCTGCGGGGTTGAGCATCCTGAGCTGCGTATTCAGCGATTGCTTGGGGCTGTCGAGGCGGTGCTCAATCGCTACCCCGAGTTTCGGGAATCCGCGCCTCATGTGGTGAAGGCAATTCAGCGCGCGGCAGCACCTTTCGCCCTGACGTTTGGCTAGTTTCAACACCATTGAATGCAAAAGGGTGTTTTGCAATGCCCAAACCCCAGATGCAACAAGGCCCGCACTTGGCGGGCCTTGTCAGCTTGGATTGGTGGAGCCGGGGGGATTTGAACCCCCGTCCGCCAGTACTCCGCTGTCGGTACTACATGCGTAGCCGTGTCTATTAAGTTAACCCTCAGCGACCCGACGGGCAGGGTGCTTTGGGCGAGTTGTGTAAGTTTTAGCCGCTTCGTCCACAACGTACTGCACGGCGATTCTGTTCTATATGACAATCACTTTGGGTTTACAGACATCCCCTGGTGATTGCTGGACCCGAAGGTACCAGAAGCTCAGGGCTAAGGCTGCTTACGCAGCGAGAGCGAATTCCTGGCCGTAGTTTTCGTCATTGGCAACTATAAGTAGTTGCAACAGTGGATTTACGAGTTCTGTTACCAACTCGGCATGCACCTAAAGTTTCGCAACCGGCGTCGAATCCTAAACGGCCCCGAGCCTGATGCTCTTTGAATCAAGTGAGCAGCAAGCTTGCACAGTGTACGCCAACGCGACCCGGAAGGCCAACCCGAAGGTGGGCCACCTCAGATCATGGGTTGGGTTCATTGCTTTGTTTGTCAGCCAGTGACAATGCCTGGGTGGCTTCGGTGACGCATTTTTTGTCGTCCCCGGAGGCTTTTGAGGCTTCGGCGCTGGACATTAGCCGTTTGATCTCCATCGAGGTATTGGCGGCGCTTGCCGGCAGCGCATTCACTTTGCCCTGGAGCTCTTGCAACTTGCTCGTACAGAGGTTGTTGTCGGCCGCGAATACGGGAGAGGCCAATATTGCCGCACAAATCAACAGACCAGCGAGAACGGTGTGTTTCATGGGTATCTCCTTGAGCTGAGGGTCTCGGTGCTGCCGCGCGAGCGGACGGCCAGGCCGAGCCAAACGTCAGCCACGATCTGATGGGCCTAACTCAAAGACTACGATTCAACGCAAGAATTCGGTTTTTTCAGACAACGGGTCGAGCTTTCCCGGCGAGATGCCACGCATTCCCGGACCCCTGATGCAACAAAACCCGCAATTGGCGGGTTTTGTTTTGCTTCGGACTGGAGAGCGCTGAGCGTTACTTCCCGCCCTTGTTGGCGTTCTTGAGATCCATGATGGTTTGATTGGTCTCGGCGACACAATCATCAGTGCCTTGTTTGGTTTTTTTGGCGTGATCGGCTTTGGCTTTCTCGACAGAGTCCGCTACCTGGTCAGCCATTTCGGCAGGAATTTGTGCCTTTGCGTTTTCGATGGTTTGCAGGTTGACCGCGCACTGGTCTTTTTCTGCCGCAAACGAAGTGGAAGCCATCATGGAAGCAGCAACGAACAAACCTAACAGCACAGAACGATTCATGTGTCTCTCCTTGAGCTGAGGGACCAGGCTTGGCTGGCCATCAAATCGGGCTACCGAGGGTTGGGAAGGTCCCACGTGTGCGGGACTTGATCAGTGGACTGCGGCGGCACCTCAGGGTTCTGTTTTTTTGCTGTAGCGCTTTCGATTCCGGCAAGAAGTGGCAGGGAAGGCACATCGATGCACCTTCCGGTAGAGCCTGCTATCAGGGCACCCTAGCCTGGGTAACGCGGTCCACGAGATAGACTAGTCCGTGGTAATCAATGCCGCCATGTTGCGTGAGCCCGATCTCGCAGGTGCGACTGGTGGAAATGCCTTCGCTGCACTGCTGCACCGCGTCCTTGAGCGTACGCAGCGAATGCGCGTTCAGTTCTGGCGTGGTGAAACCCTTGTCGCCGGCGAAGCCGCAGCAATGAATGCCTTCGGGGATGACCACGTTTTTGCTGCACTTGCGCGCCAGATCGATCAGCGCCTGGCTTTCGCCAAGGTGCTGAGTGCTGCACGTGACGTGCAGCGCAATCGGCGCTTCCTGCGGTGTGAAGTCGAGGCGATCCATCAAGTGCGTGCGAATGAAACGCACCGGGTCGTACAGGTCCAGGCGGGTTTCACCCAGGTCCTGCGCCAGGCGCAAGGTGCAAGGGCTGGTGTCGCAGTAGATCGGGTCGAGCCCTCCGCGGCTGGCATGCAGCAAGGCACCGATCAGCTCCTGGCGTTTGTGCTCGGCTTGCTCGGCATACCCTTTGGACGCGAACGGCTGGCCGCAGCACAGGTTGTCCAGGTTGTCCGGGAACACCACCTGGTAGCCGGCCTTTTCCAGCAGGCCGCGAGTCTTGTCGTATAGCGACATCTGTTCCTGGTCGCCAGCTGCCGGCCCCATCGCGCGGGATACACAAGCCGCGAGATAGACCACGCGCGGGCGCGCGTCCGTCACCGCCGGGCTGAAGCGAATGGCTTTTTCCGGTTGCGGCATGGCGTTGGTCCATTGTGGGACTTGCCCCTTGGACAGGCGCGTCAAGGTCGCCGACCACTTCGCCAATCGCGGTGCCCCCAACAACATCCGCGCACCGTTGGCTACATGCAGGGAGAACCGCGCGCCTTGCATAGCCGTGGCGAAATTTCCTTCAAGCCAGTTGGCGGTTTTCGTATAGGTTGCGGTGCGGCTGCGGAGTTTTTTCACCAGCTCGCCAGTGTTGATGCCGACCGGGCAACGTTGCGCACACAGGCCGGTGGCGGCGCAGGTATCGATGCCCTGGTATTCATACGCGGTTTCGAGCTCGGTGGTATCGATGCCAGCGCGTTTTTTCGCTTGAATGTCGCGCCAGATCACGATGCGTTGCCGCGGGCTCAAGGTCAGGCCCTTCGACGGGCAGACCGGTTCGCAGAAGCCGCATTCGATGCACTTGTCGACGATCTCGTCGGCGGCCGGCAAGGGCTTGAGGTGCTTGAGATGGATCTGCGGATCTTCGCTGAGCACCACGTCCGGGTTGAGGATGCCCTTGGGGTCGAGCAGACGCTTGAGTTGCCACATCAGCTGGTAGGCATCGCTGCCCCATTCCAGCTCGACGAACGGCGCCATATTGCGCCCGGTGCCGTGTTCGGCTTTCAGCGACCCGCCGAATTCCACCGCCACCAGTTGCGCCACATCGTCCATGAACGCCTGGTAGCGTGCGACTTCTTCCGGGTTGTTAAAGCCTTGGGTGAAGACGAAGTGCAGATTGCCTTCCAGTGCGTGTCCGAAAAGGATCGCTTCGTCGTAGTGATGTTTGTCGAACAGTTCGATCAGGCGGTTGACGCCGATGGCCAGTTGTTCGACCGGGAAGGTCACGTCTTCGATGATCACCGTGGTGCCGGTCTTGCGCACCGCGCCAACGGCCGGGAAGGTGTCTTTGCGGATGGCCCAGAGGCGGGCGTTTTCCTGCGGGTCCTCGGTGAAGTCGACTTGTTTTTCTACTGGGAATGCCTTGAGCGACACCATGATTTGCGCCAGTTGTTCGTGCAGCAAACTGGACGATGCTGCGCGGGATTCGATGAGCAAGGCGCAGGCATTGTTCGACAGGTGCTGTACGAAAGGCGGCATGCCGGGTTTGTCCTGCACCGAACGCAGGCTGCGCCGGTCCAGCAGTTCCACAGCCGACACCGGTTGGCTTTTCAACACGGTGACCGCGTTGCAGCAGGTCTCGACATCCGGGAATACGATCAGCGCCGAGGCCTTGTTCGGGTGGTCAATCACGGTGTCGTAAGTCACCGCACTGATAAACCCGAGCGTGCCTTCGGAGCCGACCAGCAAGTGGCTCAAGATATCCACAGGCTCGTCGAAATCCACCAGGGCATTGAGCGACAGGCCGGTGGTGTTTTTCAGACGGTATTTATGGCGAATTCTCGCAGCGAGTTCGGCGTTCGCCCGGGTTTCGCGCCCCAGCGTCGCCAGGCGCTCGAGCAGCACGGCGTGGCTTTGACGAAACGCCGCGACACTGGCCGTATCTTCGGTATCGAGGCAACTGCCGTCAGCCAACACCAGACGAATGCCGGCCAGGGTGTGGTAGGTGTTTTGCGCCGTGCCGCAGCACATGCCGCTGGCATTGTTGGCGACGATGCCGCCGATTTTGCAGGCGTTGATCGAAGCTGGGTCCGGGCCGATCTTGCGTCCGAACGGTGCCAGCCAGGCGTTGGCCTGGGCGCCGATTACCCCCGGTTGCAGGCGAATTTGCGTGCCTTGGCCGCGGATCTCGCGGGCGTTCCAGTTATCCCCCAGCACGATCAGCACCGAGTCACTGATGGCCTGACCGGACAAACTGGTGCCGGCGGCGCGGAAGGTCACCGGCACCTGATCGCGCTGCGCCAGTTGCAGCAGCGCCACTACTTCGTTTTCGGACTCGACGCGGATCACCAGTTGTGGAATCAGGCGATAGAAGCTCGCATCGGTGCCGAAGGCCAGGGTCGACAACGGGTCGTCGAAACGTCGCTCTGGAGGAATCAGCTGCTGCGCATCATGCAGGAAAGCGGCCGGTAGACTCATTGGTCCTCCAGGATCAACACCACCAGGTCTTTCGGACCGTGGGCGCCGTAGGCCAACACTTGCTCGATGTCGGCGGTCTTCGATGGGCCGGACACCAGCAACGCGTTGGTCGGCATGCCCTGGGCCCACTCGAACTCTTGTTGCACTTGATAGAAGTTGTCGCGGATTTCACTGGCTTTGAGCAGGGCGAAATGCACCGGTGGCGCCAGGCTCATCAAGCGCGGCTCTTCCCGGGTCGGCCAGAGAATCAGGCTTCCCGTTGCCGCAATGGCGCCGAGGGTGCCGGTGATGCTGGCCGGGGTGTCGTTGAACAATTCGGCTTTCCATTCTTCAATCGGCCGGTCGTAGGCCTTGAGCGTCGGCAGCTCGGGATGACTCGCCCAGTGCTGTGTGATCCGTTGACCGTGGGGCGTCGTTGGTGCGATCAGCAGGCTCGGCAGCTGGCGCTCGCGCAGCAATTGCGCGAGCAGCGCCGGCCACGCTTCGCCGCAGGTCAGATGGATTTCGGTGTGCACCGCTTCCATCAATTTGCGCAGTTGCGGGATGCGCTGCTCAGGCGTGTACGTGTACGGCTGGGTCAGCAGATCGACATCAAAGTTGTCAGCCACTGGCGTGGTGCCTGTCAGGCTTTTGCGCAGCTTGGCGAGGATATTTTGTTTGGCGCTCATCAACGGTCTCCCTGTTTGGCCAGATGCTCGCGGGCCATGTCATGCAGTGAGCGGGCAGCGGGTTTCGGTGCGCTGTGGTTTTGCGTCCATGGGCCAACGTTGCTCGGGGTGAGGGCGCGCAAACGCGTGGCGAAGAAACCGAACAGGCGGTACAGCGTCGGCGAGCTGTTGAGCTTGGCCCAGGCATTCCAGATGAATCGCTCTTTGCGCGAATACTTGCTGCCCTGTCCGCGCATCACTTGATGTGGGCTGTCCGGGGCCTTGACGTTTTCTTCGCGCAGGCGCCGCAGCAGCGCAGGGATCGGGATTTTCACCGGGCATACTTCACCGCAGGCACCGCACAGCGAGGAGGCGCTCGGGTGATCCGGTACTTTCGCCAGGCCGACCATGTGCGGGGTGACGATTTTTCCGATAGGGCCGGGGTAAACCTCCCCATAGGCGTGGCCGCCGATTCGGGTATACACCGGGCAATGATTCATACAGGCGCCGCAGCGAATGCAGTTCAGGGTCTGGCGCAATTCGCTGTCGGCAAAGGCCTGGCTGCGGCCGTTATCCAGCAAGACCAAATGCACTTCTTGAGGGCCGTCGAGTTCATGCGCCTTGCGCGGGCCGGAGATCATGTTGACGTAAGTGGTGATCGGGATGCCCAGGGCTGAACGGGTCAGCAATGACAGCAGCGGCACTACGTCACGCAGGTTTTCCACGACTTTTTCGATGCCGGTGACGGCGATGTGCACGGGCGGCACGGTGGTGGTCATGCGACCGTTGCCTTCGTTTTCCACCAGCAGCAGGGTGCCGGTTTCGGCCACGGCGAAGTTGACGCCGGAGACACCGATGTCCGCTTCGAAGAACTTCTGCCGCAACACCTTGCGACCGATCTGGATGAGTTGGTCAACGTCCTTGGTGTATTCCACCCCTAGCTTGTCGTGGAACAAGGACGCGACCTGACCGGCATTCTTGTGGATCGCCGGCATGATTATGTGTGAAGGCTTCTCGTGGTCGAGCTGGACGATGTACTCGCCCATGTCCGATTCCAGGCATTCAATGCCCCGATCAGCGAGGAAATGATTCATCTCCATTTCTTCGCTGACCATCGATTTGCCCTTGATCACTTGCCGCCCCTCGTGAGCGCGGATGATCGAGAGGACGATGCCATTGGCCTCGTCCACCGTTTCCGCCCAGTGCACTGTCACACCGTTGCGGGTCAGGTTCTGTTCAAGTTGCTCGAGCAGCTCGGGCAACTTGGATAACGCACGGGCGCGGACAGCATTGCCCAGCGCACGCAAATGTTCTCTTTCGTGGGCATCGCTGAACGCCGCGGCCCGTTTGCTCATCAGTGAATCCATCGCCTTGCGAAAGTTGCCTCGCAATTGCGCGTCACCCAGCGCGTTATGGGCGCGGGTGCGGAAGTCTTCTTCTACGGCGACCGTAGGAATAATCGCGGACGTGCTCATCGGGCACCTCCGGTTCGTTGCCAAAGGAAGCTGGCCAGATGTTGGCCGCGTAACGCTTCCTGCTGTTTTTCCAGCGAGCCGTTGATGTTCATCAAGCAGCCGCAGTCGGCACTCAACACCTTGTGCGCGCCGGATTCCTTCAACGCCCGGGTCTTGTCAGCCACCATCGCGCCGGAAATGTCTGGCATACGGACGCTGAATGTTCCTCCAAAGCCACAGCATTCACTTTCGTGATCGTGATTGACCCGCTCGACGTTGCTCAATTGCGCCAACAACTCGCGACCGTGCAGGTGGGTGTTCATTTCACGGCGTGCCGAGCACGACGTGTGCAGCGCTACTTTTACCGGCTCGCCGCTGTCCTTGAGCTGCACCTTGCAGACAAACAACAGGAACTCGGCCAGCTCGTAGGTCCGGGCGGCGAGCGCCTGGACCTGTTTCAACGTGTCCGGCTCGTCCTTGAACAAGTCGGCGTAATGCTCGCGGAGCATGCCCGCGCAAGAACCTGATGGCACCACTACCGGATAGTCCCCGGCAAACAGCGCCAGTTGCGAGCGCGCGACGGTCCGGGCCTGCTCGGTGTAACCCGAGGTGTAGGCCGGTTGACCGCAGCAGCTTTGCCCTTGCGGGTACTCGACACGAATGCCTTCGCGCTCCAGCAGGTGGATCGCGTCCATCCCGGCTTGCGGGTAGAACAGGTCGACCACGCAGGTGCCGAACAGGTAGACCCGCGACGGTTTTTCGCTGGGGTAATGCCGGGATTCGGGCAGTGGCGGGGCGACACGGGTCGCATTCGGCACAGCGTTGTAAAAAAGCTCGCTCATCAGGCGTGTCTCCGGGTGGTCCCGGTTATTCGTCTGTCGAGGCCGCTGAATATAGTGATGCAAGCTTTCAGCAGCCTTACAGACCGGGGTATGAATGGCGGACGCCGGGGGCGTGGCCCGGCGTCGGTGTTTGCCGTTTTGCGTGTAGTCCTTAGTGCACCAGCATGCCGGTGAACCAATAGGCCTGGGCCAGCGTGATCAGGCCAACGATCGTTGCAAAGAATAGGCTGTGCTTGAGGGTGAAGCGGAACAGATCCGATTCCTTGCCCACCAGCCCGGTCGCGGCACAGGCCACGGCGATCGACTGTGGCGAGATCATCTTGCCGGTCACGCCGCCACTGGTGTTCGCCGCCACCAGCAAGGTGTCGTTGACGCCGATCTGGTGCGCGGTGGTCGCTTGCAGCGAACTGAACAGGGCGTTGGACGAGGTATCGGACCCGGTGAGGAACACGCCCAGCCAACCAAGGAACGGCGAGAAGAACGGGAACGCCGCGCCCGTCGCCGCCAGGACCAGGGCCATGGTCGAGGACATGCCGGAGTAGTTGGTGACGAAGGCAAACGCCAGCACCATACCGATGGACAGGATCGGCCAGCGCAGTTCGTAGAAGGTCTCTTTCAAAGTGGTCAGACCAGTTTTGAAGTTGATCTTCAGCACCAGCATCGAGATCAGTGCGGAGAAGAAAATCGCCGTGCCGGTCGCGGAAATAGGGTCAAGTTTGAACACCGCTGGGATGGCGGTCGGCGTGGCCACGATCGGCGCAGTCTTGATCACCAGTTGATCGAGATGGGGAATGGCAAAGTTGAACACGAAGCTGTACATCGAACCGCCGGCGGCAAACATGGCCTTGAATGGCTTGAGGGTCCAGAGGGTGACCAGCACGGTGAGAATCAGGAACGGCGACCAGGCCTTGAAAATTTCCCCGAGGCTGTAGGGCGACGCCACGGTGGTGCGCTTCTGGCCGAAACCACCGGCGCTGGCGGTGACCACCGAGGCCGAAACCGCACCGGCGATGTGTTGGCCGGCAGCGCGTTTCGGTTGCCAGACTTTCAGGAACAGGGTCAGGGCGATCAGTGCGGCCAGGGCCGAGGTGATATCCGGCAGTTCCGGGCCGATGAAGTTCGAGGTGAAGTACTGGGTCACGGCAAAGCTGAAACCGGCAACCAGTGCGGCCGGCCAGGTTTCCCGCACGCCGCGCAGGCCGTCCATCATGAACACCAGCCAGAACGGCACGAACATCGACAGCAGCGGCAGTTGGCGACCGGTCATGGCGCCGATCTTGAAGGCGTCGATACCGGTCACTTGCCCGGCCACGATGATCGGAATGCCCAGGGCGCCGAACGCGACTGGCGCGGTGTTGGCGATCAGGCACAAGCCAGCGGCGTACAGCGGATTGAAGCCCAGTCCCACCAACAGGGCGGCGGTAATCGCCACCGGTGCACCGAAACCGGCGGCGCCTTCGAGGAAGGCGCCAAAGCAGAAACCGATCAGCAAGACCTGCAGGCGCTGGTCATCGGTGATCGACAGCACCGAACTGCGGATGACTTCGAACTGGCCGCTCTTGACCGTCAGTTTGTAGAGGAACACCGCTGCCACGATGATCCACGCAATCGGCCACAGGCCATAAGCGAAGCCATACCCGGCGGCGGCAAACGCCATATCGACCGGCATCTGGAAAGCGAAGATCGCCACGATGATCGACAAGGCGAGGGTGATGCTGCCGGCCACATGCCCCTTGAGGCGGAACACGGCTAAAGCCAAAAAGAAAAACACGATGGGAATGACGGCGGCGAGTGCGGACAGGCCGAGGCTGCCGAGCGGGGTATACAGCTGTTGCCAGGTTTGCATATGGGGTGGCCCCTAATTGTTGTTGGTCAGGCACTGATCAGCGTTCTTGGACAATTGGTAAGACCAATTTACAATCGCTGTTGGCTAGGGTAAAAGCCTTGTAGGCGGTGTGTCAATTTGCCGCCCTAAAACTTTTGTCGAATGTCCGTGTGCTCGGCCTGTTTGCCCGGTCCGGGCCAATGCGCAGTGGCAGGTGCTGACGCGGCGCCGATAGGCCAGAATAGAGCTCCGGCGAGTCGTCGGATCGTGGAGTAATCGAGTTATGGGGTTTGATCAGATTCGTCAGCGCCGTTTGTCTGACGATATTGTCGAGCAGCTTGAGGGCATGATCCTCGAGGGCACGCTGAAAGCGGGTGAGCGCCTGCCGGCCGAGCGCGCGTTGGCCGAACAATTTGGCGTGTCACGCCCGTCGTTGCGCGAAGCCATTCAGAAGCTGACTGCCAAGGGCCTGTTGGTCAGTCGTCAGGGTGGCGGCAACTATGTGGTGGAATCGTTGGGTACGACCTTCTGCGATCCCTTGCTGCAACTGCTGGAAAGCAACCCCGAGGCGCAGCGCGATTTGTTGGAGTTTCGCCATACGCTGGAGGCGTCTTGCGCCTATTACGCGGCGCTGCGTGCCACGGATGTGGATCGCGAGCGGCTGACGGCGGCCTTCAATCAATTGCAGGACTGTTATTCGCGTCATGAAGAGGTGAGTCGTGACGAAGAGGGCGCGGCGGATGCAAAATTTCATTTGGCGATTGCCGAAGCCAGCCATAACGCCGTGTTGCTGCACACCATTCGCGGGCTGTTCGACCTGCTCAAGCGCAACGTGGTGACCAACATCGGCGGCATGTATAAGCAGCGCACGGAAACGCGCGACATGCTGATCACCCAGCACCGGGAGTTGTATCAGGCGATTATCGAAGGACGGGCAGAGCAGGCGCGGGAAGTGTCCAGTCGACACATTCTGTATGTGCAGGAAGTGCTGGAAGAAGTGCGTCAGGAAGTGCAGCGCATGGCTCGGGCGGAGCGGCGCAAGGGGATGTGAGTCAGCTGGTTTTGTAGTGCTTGCAAGATTGCATTCGCGGGCGAGCCCGCTCCCACAGATTCAAGGTCAGCCGCATCAATATCGGTATCCAGAGATCTTGTGGGAGCGGGCTCGCCCGCGAAGGGGACATCAAGGCGAAAGAATTACTCTTCCTTGCCCTTGTTGCGCACCGCGCGCTGCAACTCGCGACCGGCATCGCGTTCGCGTTCGGTATCGCGCTTGTCGTATTCCTTCTTGCCCTTGCCCAGCGCGATTTCGCACTTGACCATGTGCTTGCTCCAGTACCAGGACAGGCACACGCAGGCGTAACCCTTTTGCTGCACGGCGGCGGCGAGTTTTTCCAGTTCGCGGCGGTTGAGCAGCAATTTACGGGTGCGCACCGGGTCAGCAATGACGTGGGTACTGGCGGTCGTCAGGGGCGTGATGTGACTGCCAAGCAGCCAGGCTTCGCCATCCTTGAGCAGGACGTAGCTGTCAACCAGCTGCAGCTTGCTTGCCCGCAGACTCTTTACTTCCCAGCCGGCCAGGACCAGACCAGCCTCGAACCGATGCTCGATGAAGTAATCGTGTCGCGCCTTTTTATTTTGCGCGATGGTCCCTGTTGGGTGTTTCTTCTGTTTAGCCATAGGGGCGGCATTATAGGGAGTTGCACGCGAGTCGGCTACGGTGTTGCTACGTGCTTGAGCAGGTTGATTGAATCCCGGACAATGCGGCCTCTTTTTTGAACGCTTGGGCGTGATAACGATGTCGACAGACAAGGTTTCTGTCCACGGCAGTTGGGCTAGCCGCTGGGTCTTCATACTCGCCGCGACCGGTTCGGCCGTGGGGCTGGGTAGTATCTGGAAATTCCCGTACATGGTCGGCGTCTATGGCGGCGGCGCCTTCGTGCTGATGTTCCTGGCCTGTATCGCGTTGATCGGTGTGCCGGTCATGCTGGCTGAAACCTTGATCGGCCGGCGCGCGCGGCAGAGTCCGGCCAATGCCCTGAAGATATTGGCGGTAGAGGCTGGGCACTCCGCGAAATGGTCCTGGGGGGCCTTTGCCGGGATGATCACCGCCTTGCTGATCCTGTCCTTCTATAGCGTGGTGGGCGGCTGGTCGCTGGATTACATCATCGACATGGGGCGCGGCGACTTCCAGGGTGTGACGCCGGATCAGGTGGGGGCTTATTTCGGCAATGTGATTGCCGACCCCTGGCGCCTGACACTTTGGCATACGATTTTCATGCTGTTGTCGGCGGTGGTGATTGCCAAAGGCGTGGTCGCCGGGCTTGAGCGCAGCCTGCGCATCATGATGCCGCTGTTGTTTGTGATGATCCTGGTGCTACTGGGCTACAGCATGACCACCGGGCACTTCATGGAAGGCGTGCACTTCATGTTCGACTTCCACCCGGAAAAAGTCCTCGATGGCTTGCTGCCCGCGATGGGACACGCGTTCTTTTCTCTGAGCGTGGGCGTCGGCTCGATCATGATCTACGGCGCCTACATGCCAAAGAATTCGTCGATTTCCGGGACGGTCGTCGGCGTAGCCCTGCTCGACACCTTCGTTTCCCTGGTCGCCGGCCTGGCATTGTTTCCGATTGTTTTCGCGGCGGGCCTGAATCCAAGCGAAGGCCCGGGACTGATGTTTGTCAGCCTGCCGTTTGCCTTCGGTAACGTGGCGTTCGGTCAATTGATGGGCGTGGTGTTCTTCGTGCTGGTAGCGGTCGCGGCCTGGAGTTCGGCGATTTCGTTGCTGGAGCCGATGGTGGCTTACCTGGTCGAGCGCACTAAAGTGAGTCGTGCATGGGTTACGTTCTGGCTGGCGTTCAGCTGCTGGTTTGTTGGTCTGGGCACGGTGTTCTCCTTCAATATCTGGAAGGAGGCCAAGTTTTTCGTGAACGAAGGCGGGATGTTTCATCTCTACCAGTGGGGAGCCGCTGGCGGTCTCGACTTCTTTGGCGTGATCGATTTTTTCACCTCAAGGCTCATGCTGCCGCTGGGCGGTTTGTGTTTCGTGGTGTTTGCAGGCTGGATCATGGGGCGCGAAGCGGTGCGTGATGAATTGTCGATTCGCAACCCAGTGCTGTTCAACCTGTCCTTGTTCTTGATGCGCTATGTGGCGCCCATCGGCATTCTCGTAGTGTTTGCCGCCCAGCTGTGGAAGTGACGCTGAAATGACGACACACATTGCACGTTCTGCCTTGCTGCCGTACCCGGCCCAGGCCCTGTATGACCTGGTCAACGACGTAACGCGCTATCCGGAGTTTCTGCCGTGGTGCTCGACGGCCGAAGTCCTGGAAAGCTCCCCAGAGCACATGCGCGCGAGCGTCGGGGTAGCGAAGGGCGGACTCAGCCAGCATTTCGTCACGCGCAACACGCTGGTTCCGGGCCAGTCGATCGAAATGAACCTCGAAGAGGGGCCTTTTACCCAATTGCACGGTGTCTGGGTATTCAAGGCGTTGACCGACAAGGCCTGCAAGATCAGCCTCGATCTGTCGTTCGACTATGCCGGGCCGTTGGTTCGCGCCACGCTTGGGCCGCTGTTCAATCAGGCAGCCAACACGCTGGTGGATGCGTTCTGCCAACGCGCCAAGCAGATTCATGGCTGAGCTCATGATTGATGTCGAGGTGGTCCATGCGGCCGTAGACCGTCAGTTACTGCTGACAGTGGCCGTGCCGGCGGGTACGACCGTACGGGCGGCCTTGCTCAGGTCGGCGGTGGCTGAAGCGTTTCCGGATCTGGATCTGGCCCATTGCCCTGTGGGGATCTTCGGCAAGGTAGTTGCCGATCCGCAGGGCCGGGTCGTTCAGGCGGGGGATCGTATTGAGATCTACCGACCCTTGTTGGCTGATCCAAAAGAGGTGCGCCGACTGCGAGCGGCAAAGGCTGCCGAGGCCAAAGCCCGGAATCAGTGAGAGGCTTTTACGCCAGGCAATAAAAAACCCGGACATGCCGGGTTTTTTATTGCGTCGCAAATTATTGCGGCGAGGTCTCCAACGGTTGCGGCGTCGGGACCGGAACGGTTTCTACACCGTCGACGTCCTTCTGGATCTGATCGAGCAACGATCCTGGCTTGACCGGTTTTTCCGGCTTCGGCTTCTCGACGTTTTGCACAGGTTCAGCCACTTTCGTACCGCTATCCTTGCCCAGAATGGCGTCGTCACGGCTCACGCCTGGCCGGAAATCACCAGAGAGGCTGACAAGCTGATCATTTGAGTTGAAGATAACCGTCATGCGTTCCTGTTGGCGTTCACCGCCACCAGGTTGCAGGCTGTACAGATAATCCCAGCGATCGGCATGGAACGTGTCAGTCAGCAGAGGGTTGCCCATGATAAACCGTACTTGCTTACGGGTCATTCCCGGGCGTAACTGGTCTATCATGTCCTGCGTGACGACATTGCCCTGCTGGATGTCGATTTTGTAAACCCCGGGGAATGAACAACCGGCGAGTGCGAGCAGTCCCACAAAGGTGAAACTGGTTAGCAAGAGCTTGGTGTTTTGCATCGGTGGGCGACTTCCACTATCTTGGCTGGGACAACGTAAACGCCGATCATACCCGCATTAAGAGAAGCTGCGAAGCAGCATCGCGAGAAAGCTGACCATGGTTGAAAATAGCGAACTACGCAAAGCCGGCCTCAAAGTGACCCTGCCACGGGTCAAAATTCTGCAAATGCTCGACTCCGCCGAGCAGCGCCACATGAGTGCCGAGGATGTCTACAAGGCCCTTATGGAGGCTGGTGAGGACGTCGGTCTGGCCACGGTTTACCGTGTACTGACCCAGTTCGAGGCAGCTGGCCTTGTGGTGCGGCACAACTTCGACGGAGGCCACGCGGTCTTCGAACTGGACGACGGAAAGCATCACGACCACATGGTCAACGTCGAAACCAGTGAAGTGATCGAATTCTTCGACGAAGAAATCGAGCGCCTGCAGAAAGCCATCGTCGACAAGTATGGCTTCGAGATGGTTGATCACAACCTGGTGCTGTACGTGCGCAAGAAAAAGTAAGCATGTCGCGCGAACCTGAGGTTCGCGAAACGAACGAAGGCGACCTTAGGGTCGCCTTCGTGCTTTCTGCCATCTTTAAGCTTTAGCGGCGACGACCATTTTCTTCGCGTGGGCCAGGGACTCCTTGGTGAGATCGATGCCGCCGAGCATCCTGGCGACTTCCTCGACGCGCTCATTCTTGCTCAGCTTGGAGACGGCCGTGCGGGTCGCGTCTTCTCCGCGCACTTTATGCACAAACAGATGCTGATGACCTTGCGCGGCCACTTGCGGCAGGTGAGTTACGGTCAGAACCTGTCCTCGTTCGCCAAGCCTGCGCAGCAGCTGGCCAACGATCTCTGCAGTCGGGCCGCCGATGCCGACGTCGACTTCGTCGAACACCAGGGTCGGGACGCGTGAGGTTTGCGCAGTGATCACCTGGATCGCCAGGCTGATCCGCGACAGCTCACCGCCGGAGGCGACTTTCGCCAAGGCCTTGAGCGGCTGGCCGGGGTTGGCGCTGACCAACAGCTCTACCTGCTCCAGGCCATTGGGCAGTAACTCGTCGCTGCTGTTGGGGCGCAGTTCAATGGTGAAGCGGCCGCCAGGCATGCCCAATCGCTGGATTTCCTGCTCCACGGCGCTGGACAGGCTGCCGGAAGCCTGATGCCGCAGATCGCTGAGTTCCCGGGCCTTTTCCTGATAGTGACGAGCATAGGACGACAACTCATCACTCAGTCGCTCGATGGATTCGTCGTTGGCATTCAAGGTTTCGATTTCATCCAGTAGGCGCTGTTGCATCTCCGCGACCTCGGTCGGCTGAATGCGATGTTTGCGCGCCATGGTGTAAATCGCGTCGAGACGTTCCTCCAGGTATTGAAGTCGCGCCGGATCGGCATCGAAGTTGTCGAGGAAGCGGTTCAGTTCACCGACGGCCTCTTCAACCTGGATCTGCGCGCTGGTCAACAAGCTACTGGCTTCGCCCAGTGCGCCGATCGAACTGTTGACGCTCGACAGGCGATTGAGGCTGGCGGTGAGGGCGTTCAGGACATTTCCGGAATCACTTTCACTACATTGCTCGACGACTTGTCGGCAGATGCCCAGCAGGGTTTCGGCGTTGGTCAGGTTCTTGTGTTCCTGCTCCAACTGTTCCAGTTCGTTATCGCCAAGGCCCAGGTTTTCCAGCTCTTCAAGCTGATAGCTGAGCAATTGATGGCGGGCACGTTGCTCGTCACCGGAGTTGGAGAGTCGCTCCAGTTCCTGGCGGGTCTGGCGCCAGCGCTGGGCGGCAAGTTGCACCTGGCGGGCAAGATCCGTCGCGCCAGCGTATTCATCGAGCAGGCGGCGGTGGGTATCGGTCTTGAGCAGGGATTGGTGCTCGTGCTGGCTGTGAATGTCGATCAGCAACTCGCCCAGCGACTTGAGGTCGCCGAGCGGGCACGGCGTGCCGTTGATGTAGCCGCGCGAGCGCCCTTCGCAGGTGATCACCCGGCGCAGGATGCACGGGCCATCGGTTTCGAGGTCGCGTTCGGCCAGCCAGGTACTGGCTTCCGGAATATCGGCCAAATCGAAAGTGGCGAGGATATCGGCCTTGTCAGCACCGGGGCGGACCACGCCACTGTCGGCGCGATCGCCCAGGGTCAGGCCCAGCGCGTCGAGCATGATCGACTTGCCCGCGCCGGTTTCACCGGTGATCACGCTCATCCCGCGATCAAGTTCGAGATCGAGATGTTCAACGATGGCGTAGTTGTGTACGGACAGGTGCACCAGCATATGGGCCGCTCCCAGGTGTTAGGTCTGGTTATTTATACAGTGTTTTGTTTCTGGCTGACAATGCCCCTCGTTAGCTCGTTTTGTTCAATCCGACGAAACCCTTAGTCCGCCCGGAAATGACAATGCAGTTATTTTTTGTGGGGTTAATGATAGGTACCCCTTGAAGCCGGGTTTTGCGGCCCCATATAGCTGGGCAGAAGCGCGAGTTGAGCTCGCGGACGATATTGAAAGGAGAAATCTATGGCTGACGAACAGACAGTGGATACGCAAAACCCAGACGCCAACCAGGCGCCCGAGGCTTCGGGCGATGACCTGGCGGCTCGTGTACAAGTGCTCGAAGAGCAACTGGCAGGCGCTCAGGATCAGGCTTTGCGTGTTGCCGCCGATCTGCAGAACGTCCGCCGTCGCGCCGAGCAGGATGTCGAGAAGGCTCATAAATTTGCGCTGGAGAAGTTCGCTGGCGACCTGCTGCCGATCATTGACAGCCTGGAGCGTGGCCTGGAGTTGTCCAATCCGGACGATGAAAGCATCCGCCCAATGCGCGAAGGCATCGAGCTGACGCTGAAAATGTTCCAGGACACTCTCAAGCGTTATCAGCTTGAAGCGATCGATCCGCATGGCGAACCGTTCAACGCCGTTCAGCATCAGGCAATGGCCATGCAGGAAAGCGCGGACATGGAGCCTAACAGCGTTCTCAAGGTGTTCCAGAAGGGCTATCAGCTCAATGGTCGCTTGCTTCGCCCGGCCATGGTCGTGGTCAGCAAGGCGCCTGCGCCAGTTTCGCCTTCTATTGATGAGCAGGCTTGAAATTAGCCGCAAGGCCCCCATTTAGAAGTCAAGCGTTTAAGTGCTACCGCAGTTAGCCACCACTGCTGCGGCAACCAAATCCAAAGTTTCGGGAGAGTGAACATGGGCAAAATTATCGGTATCGACCTGGGGACTACCAACTCCTGCGTCTCCGTACTTGAAAACGGCGTAGCCAAAGTTATCGAAAACGCCGAAGGCGCGCGTACCACGCCATCGATCATCGCTTATGCCAACGATGGCGAGATCCTGGTGGGTCAGTCGGCCAAGCGTCAGGCAGTGACCAATCCGCACAACACCCTTTATGCGGTGAAGCGTCTGATCGGTCGTCGCTTTGAAGAAGAAGTCGTACAGAAAGACATCCAGATGGTGCCTTACAAGATCGCCAAGGCTGACAACGGCGACGCGTGGGTTGAAGTGAACGGCCAGAAAATGGCGCCGCCACAAATCTCGGCTGAAATTCTGAAGAAAATGAAGAAGACCGCCGAAGACTACCTCGGTGAGTCCGTGACCGAAGCGGTGATCACTGTTCCGGCCTACTTCAACGACAGCCAGCGTCAGGCGACCAAAGACGCCGGCCGCATTGCCGGTCTGGACGTAAAACGTATCATCAACGAACCAACCGCAGCCGCGTTGGCTTACGGTATGGACAAGGCCAAGGGCGATCACACCGTGATCGTTTATGACCTGGGCGGCGGTACTTTCGACGTTTCCGTGATCGAGATCGCTGAAGTCGATGGTGAGCACCAGTTTGAAGTGCTGGCCACCAACGGTGACACGTTCCTGGGCGGTGAAGACTTTGACATTCGTCTGATCGACTACCTCGTCGACGAATTCAAGAAAGAAAGCGGCATGAACCTCAAGGGCGACCCGCTGGCCATGCAGCGCCTGAAAGAGGCCGCTGAAAAAGCCAAGATCGAACTGTCTTCCGCTCAGTCGACCGATGTGAACCTGCCGTACATCACTGCAGACGCCACCGGTCCTAAGCACTTGAACGTGAAAATCTCGCGCGCCAAGCTGGAAGCGTTGGTTGAAGATCTGGTTCAACGCACCATCGAGCCTTGCCGCATCGCTCTGAAAGACTCCGGTATCGACGTCGGTGCAATCAACGACGTGATCCTGGTTGGCGGTCAGACCCGTATGCCGCTGGTTCAGAAGCTGGTGACCGAGTTCTTCGGTAAAGAAGCACGTAAAGACGTCAACCCGGACGAAGCGGTTGCCATGGGTGCTGCCATCCAGGGCGCGGTATTGGCCGGTGACGTGAAGGACGTTCTGCTGCTCGACGTCAGCCCGCTGACCCTGGGTATCGAAACCATGGGTGGCGTGATGACCGCGCTGATCGAGAAAAACACCACGATTCCTACCAAGAAATCGCAAGTGTTCTCGACCGCCGACGACAACCAGGGCGCCGTGACCATTCACGTGTTGCAAGGCGAGCGTAAGCAAGCCGCACAGAACAAGTCCCTGGGCAAGTTCGACCTGGCCGACATTCCACCTGCGCCACGTGGTGTGCCGCAGATCGAAGTGACCTTCGACATCGACGCCAACGGCATCCTGCACGTCGGTGCGAAAGACAAGGCAACCGGCAAGACTCAGTCGATCGTGATCAAGGCCAACTCCGGTCTGTCCGACGAAGAAATCGAGCGCATGGTGCGTGATGCCGAGGCCAACGCCGAGGAAGACCGCAAGTTCGAAGAGTTGGCCGCTGCCCGTAACCAGGGCGATGCGCTGGTTCACTCGACGCGCAAAATGGTTGCCGATGCTGGCGACAAAGTGACTGCTGAAGAGAAGACTGCAATCGAAGCCGCTGTAGTTGCCCTGGAAGCCGCCGTTAAAGGCGACGACAAGGCTGCTATCGACGCCAAGGTTGAAGAGCTGTCGAAAGTCTCCGCTCCAGTGGCGCAGAAGATGTACGCCGAACAGGCTCAGCCTGCTGAAGGCGCGGCACCGCACGACGAAAAAGCTGAAAAGGCTGACGACGTTGTCGACGCGGAGTTCGAAGAAGTCAAAGACCACAAGTAAGTTGTTGGTCGGCCGGTTGACTGCCTTTGGGCGGTGACTGGTAGGATGTCGCCGCGCGGGAGCTTGCTCCCGCGTTGGCGTATCTGGAATACGCGAATTTTTACAGCATGCGACAGCGTTCGGATGTTGGTGGTATGGCCGGAGATGCTCCTGCTTTTCGCGCCGCAAGTACCGCAAGAATCAAAGACCAGGATCGTTGAATTGACGTGAGTTGGGTCCGGGCCTGTATTGGGGCTCAACGAGTTCGGCAAACTCAGGAGGGTTGTGCCGGACGTCCTTAAGAGTGCAAAGACTTATGGCAAAGCGTGACTATTACGAAGTGTTGGGTGTTGAGCGCGGCTCAAGCGAAACAGACCTGAAGAAGGCCTACCGTCGCCTGGCGATGAAGCATCACCCGGACCGTAATCCCGATGACAAAGCGTCGGAAGAAATGTTCAAGGAGGCCAATGAGGCCTACGAAGTGCTGTCCGACTCCAGCAAACGCGCCGCGTACGACCAGTACGGCCATGCCGGTGTCGATCCGAGCATGGGTGGCGGCGGTGCCGGGTTTGGCGGGCAAAACTTCTCCGACATCTTTGGCGATGTCTTCAGTGACTTCTTCGGTGGCGGTCGCGGCGGTTCCCGTGGCGGTGCCCAGCGCGGCAGTGATTTGCGCTACACCCTGGAGCTGGATCTCGAAGAGGCTGTTCGCGGCACAACGGTGAATATCCGCGTTCCGACACTGGTCAACTGCAAGCCGTGCGACGGCTCCGGTGCCAAGAAAGGTTCTTCGCCGGTCACTTGCCCGACTTGCGGCGGTATCGGCCAGGTTCGCATGCAGCAAGGCTTCTTCTCGGTGCAGCAGACCTGCCCGCGCTGCCATGGCCAGGGCAAGATCATTTCTGATCCGTGCGATTCCTGCCACGGCGAAGGTCGTGTCGAAGAGTACAAGACCCTGTCGGTGAAAGTGCCTGCTGGCGTCGACACCGGTGACCGCATTCGCCTGTCTGGCGAAGGCGAGGCGGGTGCTCAGGGTGGCCCGACGGGCGACCTGTACGTGGTGATCAATGTGCGCGAGCACTCGATCTTCCAGCGGGATGGCAAGCACCTGTTCTGCGAGGTGCCAATCAGTTTCGTTGATGCGGCATTGGGTGGTGAGCTGGAGATTCCGACCCTCGATGGTCGAGTCAAGCTGAAGATCCCTGAGGGGACGCAGACCGGCAAGCAGTTCCGTGTGCGTGGCAAGGGCGTTGCTCCTGTGCGTGGCGGTGGTGCGGGTGACTTGATGTGCCGCGTGGCGGTCGAGACGCCGGTCAACCTGAGCCGTCGCCAGCGTGAAATGCTTGAAGAGTTCCGTAATTCGCTGGCGGACGACAACAGTCATTCGCCGAAGACCACCGGTTGGTTCGAAGGCGTGAAGCGCTTCTTCGGCGATTTGTAAGGAGGCAGGCATGCGACGTATTGCAGTGATGGGCGCCGCCGGGCGCATGGGCAAGACCCTGATCGAAGCGGTTCAGCAAGCGCCGGGCGCGGGCCTGACCGCGGCGGTCGATCGTCCTGACAGCACGCTGGTTGGTGCGGACGCGGGCGAGCTGGCGGCGATTGGTCGCATCGGCGTACCACTGTCTGGCGACCTGGATCGGGTAGTCGATGAGTTCGACGTGCTGATCGACTTCACGCACCCGACCGTGACCCTGAAGAACCTGGCGTTCTGCCGTAAGCACGGCAAGGCCATGATCATCGGGACCACGGGTTTCAGCGTTGAAGAAAAGCAGTTGCTGGTAGAGGCGGGCAAGGACATTCCGATTGTCTTCGCGGCCAACTTCAGCGTCGGCGTCAATCTGTGCCTGAAGTTGCTCGATACCGCCGCTCGCGTGTTGGGCGACGATGTCGATATCGAAATCACCGAAGCTCACCATCGGCATAAAGTCGATGCGCCGTCCGGCACTGCCGTGCGCATGGGGGAAGTGATTGCCGATGCGTTGGGTCGCGACCTGAAGAAAGTGGCGGTGTATGGTCGTGAAGGCCAGACCGGTGCCCGTGAGCGTGAAACCATTGGCTTCGCGACCGTGCGGGCCGGCGACATCGTCGGTGATCACACGGTGCTGTTTGCCGCCGATGGCGAGCGTGTCGAGATCACTCACAAGGCGTCCAGTCGCATGACCTTCGCCAAGGGCGCAGTGCGTGCAGCGTTGTGGCTGGACGGGCGCGAGCCTGGACTTTACGACATGCAAGACGTGCTCGACCTGCGTTAAGATGCACCCGAAACCGGGCTCACGCACAGCGTTCGAGCCCGGTTTTGCTCCGCCAGGCGACGTCCTGTCGCATTCCTCAGCCTTTAAGGCTCATTGGCGGTAGACCAAAAAGGCCTTTTTCTGTAAGCTACAGCTTTAGTGTGTCCACTAAAAGCGCGCAGAATAATTCAGTGAAGAAGCGGGGTGACGTGTCCATACGTCACTCCGCTTTTTTACAACCTGCGATCGCCCTTTCAGGCTTTATTTACGGGAGGTCTTCTTGACTAAGCCAGCCATACTCGCCCTTGCTGATGGCAGCATTTTTCGCGGCGAAGCCATTGGAGCCGACGGTCAAACCGTTGGTGAGGTGGTGTTCAACACCGCAATGACCGGCTATCAGGAAATCCTTACCGATCCTTCCTACGCCCAACAGATCGTTACCCTGACTTACCCGCACATCGGCAACACCGGCACCACGCCGGAAGACGCCGAGTCGAACCGCGTATGGTCCGCTGGCCTGGTCATCCGTGACCTGCCGCTGGTGGCGAGCAACTGGCGTAACACGATGTCCCTGTCCGACTACCTGAAGGCCAACAATGTTGTGGCCATCGCCGGTATCGACACCCGCCGCTTGACGCGCATCCTGCGTGAAAAAGGCGCGCAGAATGGCTGCATCATGGCCGGTGACAACATTTCCGAAGAAGCCGCCATCGCCGCTGCCCAAGGTTTCCCGGGCCTGAAAGGCATGGACCTGGCGAAAGTCGTCAGCACCAAGGAAAGCTACGAGTGGCGTTCGACTGTCTGGGATCTGAAGACCGACAGTCACGCCACCATCGAAGCCTCCGAGCTGCCGTACCACGTCGTGGCCTACGACTACGGCGTCAAGGTGAACATCCTGCGCATGCTGGTCGAGCGCGGTTGCCGCGTGACCGTCGTGCCGGCGCAAACCCCGGCTGCCGATGTGTTGGCGCTGAAGCCGGACGGCGTGTTCCTGTCCAACGGCCCTGGTGATCCGGAGCCTTGCGACTACGCGATCCAGGCGATCAAGGACGTGCTGGAAACCGAGATCCCGGTGTTCGGCATCTGCCTCGGTCATCAACTGCTGGCCTTGGCCTCCGGCGCCAAGACCCTGAAAATGGGCCACGGCCACCACGGTGCCAACCACCCGGTCCAGGACCTGGACAGCGGCGTGGTGATGATCACCAGCCAGAACCACGGTTTTGCGGTAGACGAAGCAACCCTGCCAGCCAACGTTCGCGCGATCCACAAATCGCTGTTCGATGGCACCCTGCAAGGGATCGAGCGTACTGACAAGAGCGCCTTCAGCTTCCAGGGTCACCCGGAAGCCAGCCCTGGCCCGAACGACGTAGCACCTTTGTTCGATCGCTTCATCAACGAGATGGCCAAGCGACGCTGATCGCTCGCCCTGATGTAGCAAAGCTTGAGGGTGGCCCCCACACCGGCGGCCCCCTCGAGGCTTCAGAGATTGATCAAGACGGCTTGCCGACTGACCTGCGGATTTGAGTGACAAACCCATGCCAAAACGTACAGACATTAAAAGCATCCTGATTCTCGGCGCTGGCCCGATCGTGATCGGCCAGGCCTGCGAATTCGACTACTCCGGCGCCCAGGCCTGCAAGGCCCTGCGCGAAGAGGGTTACCGCGTCATCCTGGTGAACTCCAACCCGGCCACCATCATGACCGACCCGGCCATGGCCGACGCCACCTACATTGAGCCGATCAAGTGGCAGACCGTTGCCAAGATCATCGAGAAAGAGCGTCCGGACGCACTGCTGCCGACCATGGGTGGCCAGACCGCCCTGAACTGCGCACTGGACCTGGAGCGCGAAGGCGTTCTGGAGAAGTTCGGCGTAGAAATGATTGGTGCCAACGCTGACACCATCGACAAGGCTGAAGACCGTTCGCGTTTCGACAAGGCGATGAAGTCCATCGGCCTGGACTGCCCGCGCTCCGGTATCGCCCACAGCATGGAAGAGGCTAACGCGGTCCTCGAGAAGCTGGGCTTCCCGTGCATCATTCGTCCTTCCTTCACCATGGGCGGCACCGGTGGCGGTATTGCTTACAACCGTGAAGAATTCGAAGAAATCTGCGCTCGCGGTCTGGACCTGTCGCCAACCAAAGAGCTGCTGATCGACGAATCGCTGATCGGCTGGAAAGAATACGAAATGGAGGTTGTCCGCGATAAGAAGGACAACTGCATCATCGTCTGCTCCATCGAAAACTTCGACCCGATGGGCGTGCACACCGGTGACTCGATCACCGTGGCTCCGGCACAGACCCTGACCGACAAGGAATACCAGATCCTGCGTAACGCCTCCCTGGCGGTGCTGCGTGAGATCGGCGTGGAAACCGGCGGTTCGAACGTGCAGTTCGGTATCTGCCCGGACACTGGTCGCATGGTCGTGATCGAGATGAACCCGCGTGTATCGCGTTCCTCGGCGCTGGCTTCGAAAGCCACCGGTTTCCCGATTGCCAAGGTCGCGGCCAAACTGGCAGTCGGGTACACCCTCGACGAGCTGTCGAACGACATCACCGGCGGCAAGACCCCGGCGTCCTTCGAACCGTCCATCGACTACGTCGTCACCAAGCTGCCACGCTTCGCCTTCGAGAAGTTCTCCAAGGCTGACGCGCGCCTGACCACTCAGATGAAGTCGGTCGGTGAAGTCATGGCTATCGGCCGTACTTTCCAGGAATCCCTGCAGAAAGCCCTGCGCGGTCTGGAAGTCGGAGTTTGTGGTCTGGACGAGAAGGTTGACCTGGCCAACCCGGAAAGCATGAGCGTGCTCAAGCGCGAGCTGACCGTGCCGGGCGCCGAGCGTATCTGGTATGTGGCGGACGCAATGCGCGCCGGCATGAGCGTTGATGACATCTTCAACATGACCATGATCGATCGTTGGTTCCTGGTGCAAATGGAAGACCTGATCAAGGACGAAGAGAAGGTCAAGACCCTGGGCCTGACCAGCATCGACCGCGACTTGATGTTCCGCCTCAAGCGTAAAGGCTTCTCCGACATGCGCCTGGCCAAGCTGCTGGGTGTGACCGAGAAAAGCCTGCGCGCTCACCGTCACAAGCTGGAAATCTTCCCGGTCTACAAGCGCGTCGACACCTGCGCGGCCGAGTTCGCCACCGACACTGCCTACCTGTACTCGACGTACGAAGAAGAGTGCGAAGCGGCGCCGTCAGGTCGCGACAAGATCATGATCCTGGGCGGCGGTCCTAATCGTATCGGCCAGGGCATCGAGTTCGACTACTGCTGCGTACACGCGGCACTGGCCCTGCGCGAAGACGGGTACGAGACCATCATGGTCAACTGCAACCCGGAAACCGTATCCACCGACTACGACACCTCCGATCGCCTGTACTTCGAACCAGTAACCCTGGAAGACGTGCTGGAAATCGTGCGCGTCGAGAAGCCAAAAGGTGTGATCGTCCAGTACGGCGGCCAGACTCCGCTGAAACTGGCGCGTGCCCTGGAAGCTGCCGGCGTGCCGATCATCGGTACCAGCCCTGACGCCATCGACCGTGCCGAAGACCGTGAGCGTTTCCAGCAGATGGTCCAGCGCCTGAACCTGCGTCAGCCGCCAAACGCCACCGTACGCAGCGAAGACGAAGCGATTCGTGCCGCCAGCAAGATCGGTTACCCGCTGGTGGTGCGTCCGTCCTACGTACTGGGCGGTCGTGCGATGGAAATCGTCTACGAAGAAGAAGAGCTCAAGCGCTACCTGCGTGAAGCGGTTCAAGTGTCCAACGACAGTCCGGTGCTGCTGGACCACTTCCTCAATTGCGCCATCGAAATGGACGTCGACGCAGTCTGCGACGGCAAAGATGTCGTCATCGGCGCGATCATGCAGCACATCGAGCAGGCTGGCGTTCACTCCGGTGACTCCGCCTGTTCGCTGCCGCCTTACTCGCTGCCGGCGCACATCCAGGACGAGATGCGCGAACAGGTCAAGAAAATGGCCCTGGAACTGGGCGTGGTCGGCTTGATGAACGTGCAGTTGGCGCTGCAGGGCGACGACATCTACGTCATCGAAGTCAACCCGCGCGCTTCCCGTACCGTACCGTTCGTGTCCAAGTGCATCGGTGTTTCCCTGGCAATGATCGCGGCTCGCGTCATGGCCGGTAAGACCTTGAAGGAAATCGGTTTCACCAAGGAAATCATCCCGAACTTCTACAGCGTGAAAGAGGCGGTGTTCCCGTTCGCCAAATTCCCTGGCGTTGACCCGATCCTCGGCCCAGAGATGAAGTCGACCGGTGAAGTAATGGGCGTGGGCGATACCTTCGGTGAAGCGTTCGCCAAGGCCCAGATGGGTGCCAGCGAAGTGCTGCCGACCGGCGGTACTGCGTTCATCAGCGTGCGTGACGACGACAAGCCACTGGTTGCGGGCGTGGCCCGTGATCTGATCAACTTGGGCTTCGAAGTGGTTGCCACTGCCGGTACTGCCAAGCTGATCGAGGCTGCTGGCCTGAAAGTGCGCCGTGTGAACAAGGTGACCGAAGGTCGTCCGCACGTGGTCGACATGATCAAGAATGACGAAGTCACGCTGATCATCAACACCACCGAAGGTCGTCAGTCGATCGCTGATTCGTACTCCATTCGTCGTAATGCCCTGCAGCACAAGATTTACTGCACCACCACCATTGCTGCTGGCGAAGCCATCTGCGAAGCGCTGAAGTTCGGTCCCGAGAAGACCGTGCGCCGCTTGCAGGATCTACACGCAGGATTGAAGGCATGAGCATAACGAAATACCCAATGACCGTTCAGGGCGCTCGCGCCCTGGAAGAAGAACACACTCACCTGACCAAGGTCGTACGTCCGAAGCTGAGCCAGGACATCGGTACGGCCCGCGAGCTGGGTGACTTGAAGGAAAACGCCGAATACCACGCTGCTCGTGAGCAGCAAGGTATGGTCGAGGCGCGGATCCGAGACATCGAAGGCCGGATTCAGAATCAGGTCATCATTGATGTCACGACCATTCCACATACCGGCAAAGTGATTTTCGGCACCACCGTCGAGATTGCCAACGTCGAGACGGATGAGCGTGTCACTTACCACATCGTGGGTGAGGACGAAGCCGACTTCAAACTCGGCAAGATTTCGGTCGGCTCCCCACTGGCTCGTGCCTTGATTGCCAAGGAAGAGGGTGACGTCGTCGCCGTGAAAACGCCTGGCGGCGTTATCGAGTACGAGATTGTCGAAGTTCGCCACATCTAACGGCAAGCGCCCGTTTCGTGCGGGCGCCATGCTTTGGCAGCTGACCCAGATGTTGTGGGTCGGCGGCTTGTGGTTGTTGCAGATTGGTCTGTTGCCGGTGCTGGGGCGAATTGGCCTGGCGCCGCTGCTGATCGATGAAATCGCAGGCACGCTCGATACGCTGGTAGTGGGATTTGCTACGGCGTGTGTAATTTTTCAAGCTTTGGTGCTGATAAAGGCCGAGGGCCTCGTCAGTCTATGGCGGGATATTCGCGGGCAGTTGCTGTTGATGGCGCTGTATGCGTGCGCGATGTACTTCGTGGTGCGCTTCGGTTGGCCAGATGCCGTTCGTTGGCAGGCGTTCAGCTATCTTGTTCTGGGTTTTACCGGGCTGGTACTGGTGTTGCAGCCGATGCCGGGATGGAGTGGCAGGGTGCGCGAAGCACACCCTTGACCCTTGCCATCACTTGAAGCGATGGACGTTCGACAGCTGCTTGTTGACGCTGAAGTTCTTGCGGTACAGCAGTGCCATCTTGCCGATGACTTGAACCAGATCCGCTTTGCCGACCTTGCACAACTCTGCAATGGACGCCAGGCGCGATTCACGATCGAGAATGTTGAGCTTGATCTTGATCAACTCGTGATCCGCCAAAGCGCGTTCAAATTCGGCTAACACACCTTCAGTCAAACCGTTGTCAGCCACAATCAATACTGGTTTCAGATGGTGGCCAATGGATTTGTACTGTTTCTTCTGCTCTTGAGTGAGCGGCATAATCTGACCCTTTCGTCTGGATTCTGTAAAATGGCGGCCATTTTACCCGAGGGTTCGTGGATCCGCCCAATTAATCACGACCCTTATCATCGAGGTGCCCAATGGCGCGTTCCAAGACAAGCCTTGGTTGGCTGAAAAGACATGTCAATGATCCGTATGTGAAGCAGGCGCAGAAGGATGGCTACCGCTCGCGTGCGAGTTACAAGCTCCTGGAAATCCAGGAGAAATACAAACTGATCCGTCCGGGTATGAGCGTTGTCGACCTGGGCGCTGCGCCGGGTGGCTGGTCGCAGGTCACTAGCCGGCTGATCGGTGGCCAGGGGCGTCTGATCGCCTCGGACATCCTGGAAATGGACAGCATTCCGGACGTGAATTTCATCCAGGGTGACTTCACCCAGGATGAAGTGCTCGCGCAGATCCTTGAAGCGGTGGGTAATTCGCAGGTGGACCTTGTGATTTCCGATATGGCCCCCAATATGAGTGGTACACCCGAAGTGGACATGCCAAAAGCCATGTTCCTTTGTGAGCTGGCCCTTGATTTGGCGGAGCGGATACTCAAGCCGGGTGGTAATTTCGTGATCAAGATTTTTCAGGGCGAAGGGTTTGATACTTACCTGAAGGATGCTCGCAAGAAATTCGACAAGATCCAGATGATCAAGCCGGACTCTTCCCGTGGCAGCTCCCGCGAGCAGTACATGCTGGCCTGGGGGTATCGCGGTCGTAGCGAGTAAAACGAGGTTTTTCTTGCGCGGTGATAGGTTTTTCGCATTTCGCCCCGGGCGCTTTAGCGAATATTGTGTAGAAAGTGTTTCACAAAGGGTTACAGACGGCGCCTGCCAAGTTGTGGGTAATGTAGTAAGTTAGGCCGGTGAATATCATGCGAAGCGCGCGCCATCAGCGGCGCTTGCTTCAGAGGGTAGTTAATTGAACGATATGGCAAAGAATCTGATCCTGTGGTTGATCATCGCGGCTGTCCTGGTGACGGTGATGAACAACTTCTCCAGCCCTAACGAGCCGCAGACCCTCAACTATTCCGACTTCATCCAGCAGGTCAAGGATGGCAAGGTCGAGCGCGTAGCGGTTGACGGCTACGTGATTACCGGCAAGCGCAACGACGGCGACAGCTTCAAGACCATTCGTCCGGCAATCCAGGACAACGGCCTGATCGGTGACCTGGTGGACAACCACGTCGTGGTCGAAGGCAAGCAGCCTGAACAGCAAAGCATCTGGACCCAACTGTTGGTCGCCAGCTTCCCGATCCTCGTGATCATCGCCGTGTTCATGTTCTTCATGCGGCAGATGCAGGGCGGCGCGGGTGGCAAGGGCGGACCGATGAGCTTCGGCAAGAGCAAGGCACGCCTGCTCTCCGAAGACCAGGTGAAAACCACCCTGGCTGACGTTGCCGGTTGCGACGAAGCCAAGGAAGAAGTCGGTGAGCTGGTTGAGTTCCTGCGTGATCCAGGCAAGTTCCAGCGTCTGGGCGGCCGTATTCCTCGCGGTGTACTGATGGTCGGTCCTCCGGGTACCGGTAAAACCTTGCTGGCCAAGGCCATTGCTGGTGAAGCCAAGGTACCGTTCTTCACCATTTCCGGTTCCGATTTCGTCGAAATGTTCGTCGGTGTCGGTGCCAGCCGTGTTCGCGACATGTTCGAGCAGGCCAAGAAGCACGCGCCGTGCATCATCTTCATCGACGAAATCGATGCCGTTGGTCGCCATCGTGGCGCTGGCATGGGTGGCGGTCATGATGAACGCGAGCAGACCCTCAACCAGTTGCTGGTAGAGATGGACGGCTTCGAAATGAATGACGGCATCATCGTGATTGCCGCGACCAACCGTCCGGACGTACTGGACCCTGCCTTGCTGCGTCCGGGCCGTTTCGACCGCCAGGTTGTGGTTGGTCTGCCGGACATTCGTGGCCGCGAGCAGATCCTCAAGGTACACATGCGCAAAGTGCCAATGGGCGACGACGTTGCTCCGGCCGTGATTGCTCGTGGTACGCCCGGCTTCTCCGGTGCTGACTTGGCCAACCTGGTCAACGAGGCGTCGTTGTTCGCAGCCCGTGCCGGCAAGCGCATTGTCGAGATGAAAGAGTTCGAACTGGCCAAAGACAAGATCATGATGGGCGCCGAGCGCAAATCCATGGTCATGTCCGAGAAAGAAAAGCAGAACACGGCTTACCACGAAGCAGGCCACGCTATTGTCGGTCGCGTCGTGCCTGAGCATGATCCGGTCTACAAAGTGTCGATCATCCCGCGCGGTCGTGCGCTGGGTGTGACCATGTTCCTGCCGGAAGAAGATCGCTACAGCCTGTCCAAGCGTGCACTGATCAGCCAGATCTGTTCGCTGTACGGCGGTCGTATCGCTGAAGAAATGACACTGGGCTTCGATGGCGTGACCACCGGTGCTTCCAACGACATCATGCGTGCCAGCCAGATTGCGCGGAACATGGTGACCAAGTGGGGGCTTTCCGAGAAGCTCGGTCCGCTGATGTACGCCGAAGAAGAGGGCGAAGTGTTCCTCGGTCGTGGTGGCGGCGGTCAGAATGCCAGTTTCTCTGGCGAGACCGCCAAGCTGATCGACTCCGAAGTGCGCAGCATCATCGACCAGTGCTATGGCACGGCGAAGCAGATCCTTACGGACAACCGCGACAAGCTTGATGCGATGGCCGATGCCCTTATGAAGTACGAGACGATCGATGCCGAGCAGATCGACGACATCATGGCGGGTCGTCCACCTCGTGAACCGCGCGACTGGTCGGGTGGCACGGGGACTTCCGGCACCCCTCCGGTGGTGCAGGACGAGCGTCCGGAAACACCGATTGGCGGTCCTGCTGCTGACGTATAAGGTTTGAAATGACTTCTGTTCAGTCCTCGACCCGGTTGCCTTGCGGCAACCGGGTTCTTGATTTGGCCCAGACGCATGTCATGGGCATTCTCAATGTCACTCCCGATTCTTTCTCCGATGGTGGCCAATACAGCCAACTCGACGCGGCCATGCGTCACGCCGAAGCCATGGTGGCGGCTGGCGCGACGCTAATCGATGTCGGTGGCGAATCTACCCGGCCCGGCGCCAGGGCAGTATCGCCGCTCGAAGAGCTGGAGCGTGTAGCCCCCATTGTCGAGCGCATCAATCGCGAACTGGATGTGATCATCTCGGTCGACACTTCGACCCCCGCCGTCATGCGCGAAACTGCGCGCCTGGGGGCTGGCTTGATCAACGACGTGCGTTCGTTGCGGCGTGATGGCGCGCTGGATGCGGCGGCGGCCACCGGGCTGCCGGTCTGCCTGATGCATATGCTGGGAGAGCCTGGCGATATGCAGGATAATCCGCAGTATCAGGATGTCACCCGGGAGGTTGGCGAGTTTCTCGCCGAGCGCATGCATCAGTGTTCGCTGGCAGGCATTCCGGCTGAGCGGATCGTTCTTGATCCTGGCTTCGGCTTCGCCAAAACCTTGCAGCACAATCTAAGCTTGTTCAAGCATATGGAAGCCCTGCATGCCTTTGGGCGGCCGCTGCTGGTCGGCGTTTCGCGCAAAAGCATGATAGGTCAGGCCTTGAATCGTCCTGTTGGCGAGCGCTTGTGTGGGGGGCTTGCCCTCGCGGCGTTGGCCTCGCAGAAGGGCGCGCGTATCTTGCGTGTCCACGATGTGGCCGAAACAGTTGATGTGGTGAGAATGATTGCCGCTGTGCAATCAGCCGAATAAGAATCATGGAGCATTTATGAGTAAGAAATATTTTGGTACCGACGGTATTCGTGGTCGGGTGGGTACTTACCCGATTACTCCTGATTTCATGCTCAAGCTCGGCTGGGCGGCAGGCATGGCTTTTCGCAAGATGGGCGCCTGCAAGGTGCTGGTCGGCAAGGACACCCGCATCTCCGGCTACATGTTTGAGTCGGCACTGGAAGCGGGCCTTACCTCGGCAGGCGCCGACGTGATGCTACTCGGGCCGATGCCAACGCCGGCTATCGCCTATCTGACGCGCACTTTCCATGCCGAGGCTGGCATCGTCATCAGTGCCTCGCACAACCCGCATGATGACAACGGCATCAAGTTTTTCTCCGGTAAAGGCACCAAGCTTCCGGATGAAGTGGAGTTGATGATCGAAGAGTTGCTCGATACGCCAATGACTGTGGTGGAGTCGAGCAAGATCGGCAAGGTCTCGCGAATCAACGATGCCTCTGGTCGCTATATCGAATTCTGCAAGAGCAGCGTGCCGACCGGCACCAGTTTCTCAGGTTTGAAAATCGTGATCGATTGCGCGCATGGCGCAACCTACAAAGTGGCGCCGAGCGTGTTTCGCGAATTGGGTGCCAACGTTGTCGTGCTCTCCGCGCAGCCGAACGGGCTGAACATCAACGACAACTGCGGTTCGACCCACATGGGGCAATTGCAGGCGGCTGTCGTGGCTGAGAAGGCTGACCTGGGTATTGCCTTCGATGGCGATGGCGACCGCGTGCAGATGGTCGATCACACCGGGGCCGTCGTCGATGGCGACGAGTTGCTGTACATCATCGCTCGCGATCTGCATGAGCGTGACAAGCTGCAAGGCGGCGTGGTCGGCACCCTGATGAGTAACCTGGGGTTGGAGCTGGCCCTGGCTGATCTGGGCATTCCGTTTGTGCGCGCCAATGTCGGCGACCGCTACGTGATTGCCGAATTGCTCGAGCGCAACTGGATCGTCGGCGGTGAAAACTCCGGGCATGTCGTATGCTTCAGCCATACCACCACGGGTGATGCCATCATTGCCGCGCTGCAGGTGTTGATGGCGCTGAATGCGCGTGACGAGAGCCTGGCCCAGGCGCGGCAGACGCTGCGTAAATGCCCTCAGGTATTGATCAATGTACGTTTCGGTGGTGGCGCAAATCCTCTCGAGCATCCGTCGGTCAAGGAAGCCAGTGAGCGTGTGACCAAGGCGATGGCGGGCCGTGGGCGTGTGCTGTTGCGTAAGTCCGGGACTGAGCCGTTGGTGCGCGTGATGGTCGAAGGCGAAGACGAAATCGTGGTTCGCGGCTATGCCGAAGAGCTGGCAAAACTGGTTACTGAAGTTTCTGCCTGAATTCGGCTTGCCAGCCTTGATTGTGTTGGGTAACATCTGCGCCCACTTTGACCGACGAGGTACAGCATGCGTCGCCCTATGGTAGCTGGTAACTGGAAGATGCACGGTACCCGCGCCAGCGTCGCTGAGCTGATCAACGGCCTTCGTGACTTGGCCTTGCCGAGCAGTGTTGATGTCGCGGTATTCCCGCCTTCGTTGCATATCAATCAAGTGATTGATGGCCTGGAAGGCAAGTCGATTTCGGTCGGCGCGCAGAATTCTGCGGTGGAATCCGAACAAGGTGCGTTGACCGGTGAGATTGCACCGAGTCAGTTGGTGGATGCAGGATGTTCCCTGGTGCTTGTCGGGCACTCCGAACGCCGCCAGATCATGGGCGAGCAGGACGGTATGCTGATCCGCAAGTTCGCAGCGGCACAGGCAAATGGCTTGACTCCGGTGTTGTGCATAGGGGAAACCTTGGAGCAGCGTGAAGCCGGAAAAACTCTTGAAGTTGTCTCGCGTCAGCTGGGCAGCATCATCGAGGAGCTGGGTGTTGGTGTCTTTGCCAAGGCAGTGATCGCTTACGAGCCGGTCTGGGCAATTGGCACCGGGCTGACGGCAACGCCGCAACAGGCGCAGGATGTGCATGCAGCCATCCGCGCCCAGTTGGCGGCAGAGAATTCTGAAATCGCACAAGGTGTGCGGCTTCTATACGGCGGCAGCGTGAAGGCGGCCAATGCGGTCGAACTGTTCGGCATGCCGGATATCGATGGGGGTCTCATTGGTGGGGCTTCCCTGAATGCAGATGAGTTCGGTGCGATCATTCGCGCCGCGGGAAACTGAAAAAATGCTGGAAACAGTCGTAGTCGTTTTTCATCTGCTGGGTGCATTGGGCGTAGTAGCTCTGGTTTTGCTGCAGCAGGGTAAAGGTGCGGACGCTGGCGCGTCTTTCGGAGCAGGTGCTTCAAATACTGTGTTCGGAAGCCAAGGTTCCTCTACCTTTCTTAGTAAGTTTACTGCTATACTCGCCGCAGGTTTTTTCATAACCAGCTTGGGGTTAGGTTACTTTGCTAAAGAGAAGGCTCACCAGCTGACTCAAGTAGGTCTCCCAAACCCAGCGGTGTTGGAAGTTCCAAAGCAACAACCGGCTTCTGATGATGTTCCGGTGCTTCAAGAGCAAAAGTCGGCTACTCCAGCGACTGACGTACCTCCAGCTCAAGAGCAGAAGTAAGAAGGGTTTCAAACGTAGTATTGCCGAGGTGGTGGAATTGGTAGACACGCAACCTTGAGGTGGTTGTGCCCATAGGGTGTAGGGGTTCGAGTCCCCTTCTCGGTACCAATTAGTCAGGAGAGCCCGCTGTTGCGGGCTTTCTTGCAGGTGGAAGGTTACATTGACCCTGTAGGGGATCGGTCGTATACTTCCGCCCCAGCTTTGTCGCGGGGTGGAGCAGTCTGGTAGCTCGTCGGGCTCATAACCCGAAGGTCGTCGGTTCAAATCCGGCCCCCGCAACCAGTTTAAGGAGCCCCTTTTGAGGGGCTTTTTGTTAGCTGGACACTTTCAACGCCGCTGTTCGACGGCGTTTCAAGGATGGGCGTTTCGCCCATTTTTTTATTTTGCATAGCATGCACATACATG
Source organism: Pseudomonas sp. NFX15 (assembly GCF_049132105.1). Taxonomy (NCBI): domain Bacteria; kingdom Pseudomonadati; phylum Pseudomonadota; class Gammaproteobacteria; order Pseudomonadales; family Pseudomonadaceae; genus Pseudomonas; species Pseudomonas sp. NFX15. Next base: position 63,594 of record NZ_JAFMPV010000022.1, on the reverse strand, counting down.
CACTAGGGGGTTCAGGTGTCGAGCAAGCTAGAAGAGTTGCAGGCCTTGCTGGCCCCGGTGGTCGTGGCCCTAGGCTATGAATGCTGGGGTATCGAGTTTTCGGCTCAGGGTCGTCACTCGATGTTGCGCGTTTATATCGATAAAGAGGGCGGCGTGCTGGTGGACGATTGTGCCATCGTCAGCCGCCAGATCAGCGGTGTGCTGGATGTTGAAGATCCAATCTCCGTTGAGTACACCCTTGAAGTTTCCTCGCCTGGCATGGAACGCCCTCTGTTCACTCTTGAGCAGTTTGCAAAATTTGCCGGTGAACAAGTGAAGATCAAGCTGCGCTCGCCTTTTGAAGGACGACGCAACTTTCAGGGCCTTCTGCGCGGCGTAGAAGAGCAGGATGTCGTGGTGCAGGTAGAAGACCATGAGTTCCTGTTGCCGATCGATATGATCGACAAGGCCAACATTATTCCCAGTTTTGACTGAGGCGTGCCAGATACTGCGGATCCCGCGGATCCAATGGCTTGCGAAAGGCGAGGCGTACGATGAGCAAAGAAGTACTGCTGGTTGTTGAGTCGGTATCCAACGAAAAGGGTGTACCGGCGAACGTTATTTTTGAAGCGCTGGAACTGGCCCTGGCCACTGCGACCAAAAAGCGTTTTGAAGACGAAGTTGATCTGCGTGTGGAAATCAATCGCCACACCGGTGCCTACGAGACATTCCGTCGCTGGACGGTCGTCGAAGAAGCGGACCTGGATGATCCGGCTATCGAAACCTGGCCGAGCAAGGTTGCGCAAACGCACCCTGGCGCCAAGGTCGGTGATGTCGTCGAAGAGAAAATCGAGTCCATCGAATTCGGTCGTATCGCTGCACAGACTGCCAAGCAAGTCATCGTGCAGAAAGTTCGCGAAGCCGAGCGCGCTCAAGTGGTCGATGCTTACCGCGAACGCCTGGGTGAAATCATCTCCGGCACCGTGAAAAAAGTCACCCGCGACAACGTGATCGTTGACCTGGGCAACAACGCAGAAGCGTTGCTGGCTCGTGAAGACATCATTTCTCGCGAAACTTTCCGGGTTGGCGTGCGCCTGCGTGCGCTGCTCAAGGAAATCCGCACCGAGAACCGCGGCCCGCAGCTGATCCTGTCGCGTACCGCGCCGGAAATGCTGATCGAGTTGTTCCGCATCGAAGTGCCGGAAATTGCCGAAGGCCTGATCGAAGTGATGGCTGCGTCCCGTGATCCGGGATCGCGCGCCAAGATCGCCGTCCGCTCCAAGGATAAACGCATCGACCCGCAGGGCGCTTGCATTGGTATGCGCGGTTCGCGCGTCCAGGCAGTGTCTGGCGAGTTGGGCGGTGAGCGTGTTGACATCGTTCTGTGGGACGACAACCCGGCTCAGTTCGTGATCAACGCCATGTCCCCGGCTGAGGTTGCGGCAATTATCGTTGACGAAGATGCCCATGCAATGGACATCGCCGTTGGCGCAGACAATCTGGCTCAGGCCATCGGTCGCGGTGGTCAGAACGTGCGTCTGGCTAGCCAGTTGACTGGCTGGACCCTGAACGTGATGACCGAATCGGACATCCAGGCTAAGCAGCAAGCAGAAACCGGCGACATCCTGCGCAACTTCATCGACGAGCTGGAAGTCGACGAAGATCTGGCACAGGTGCTGGTAGATGAAGGCTTCACCAGCCTGGAAGAGATTGCCTACGTACCGTTGGAAGAAATGCTCAACATCGACGGCTTTGACGAAGAAACCGTCAACGAGCTTCGCGCTCGTGCCAAGGATCGTTTGTTGACCAAAGCCATCGCTACTGAGGAAAAGCTGGCAGACGCCCATCCGGCCGAAGACCTGCTCTCGCTTGAGGGTATGGACAAGGATTTGGCGATGGAACTGGCGGTGCGCGGCGTAATTACCCGCGAAGACCTGGCCGAGCAGTCTATTGACGACCTGCTCGACATCGACGGCATTGACGATGATCGTGCCGGCAAGTTGATCATGGCCGCCCGAGCCCACTGGTTCGAGTAATTAGGCGCGGCCTGAGGAGAGAAGTGCATGACGCAAGTCACGGTGAAACAACTGGCCGATGAGGTCAAAACACCGGTAGAGCGCCTGTTGCAGCAGATGCGTGAGGCAGGTCTGCCGCACACCGCCGCCGAAGAAAGTGTGACTGACAGTGAGAAGCAATCGTTGCTGACTCACTTGAAAAGCAGCCACAAGGCGAAAGTGGAAGAACCACGCAAGATTACGCTGCAGCGTAAAACCACCAGCACCCTGCGGGTTGCTGGCAGCAAAAGCATCAGCGTTGAAGTACGCAAGAAGAAAGTCTTCGTACAGCGCAGCCCGGAAGAAATCGAAGCCGAGCGCAAGCGTGAACTGGATGAACGTCGCGCAGTAGAAAATGCTGCTCGTCAGAAGGCTGAAGAAGAAGCCAAGCGTCGCGCCGAAGAAGAAGCGCGTCGCCAGCCTGCTGCTGCGCCGACCGCTCCTGCCGAACCTGTTGCAGCGCCTGCTGCAGTGGCTGAGCCTGTGCGCGAAAGCGCTCCGGTGGTGGCAGCGGCTCCCGCTCCTGCGGCCGATGCTCGCAAGCGCGACGAACAACGTCGTCCGGACAAACCACGTGCCGACGACAACAATCGTCGCAGTGGCGGCGGCGACGGCGAGCGCAAAAACGCTCCGCATCGTGCTTCGGTCAAGGAAAAGGCCCCAGCGCCACGCGTTGCCCCACGTACTACCGACGAAGAAAGCGATGGCTTCCGTCGTGGTGGTCGCGGCAAGGCCAAGCTGAAGAAACGCAACGCTCACGGTTTCCAGAGCCCAACCGGCCCTGTCGTGCGTGAAGTGAAGATCGGCGAGACCATCACTGTGGGCGATCTGGCCCAGCAGATGTCGGTCAAGGCTGCTGAAATCATCAAGTTCATGTTCAAACTGGGTACTCCAGCGACCATCAACCAGGTACTCGATCAGGAAACTGCTCAACTGGTTGCCGAAGAGCTGGGCCACAAAGTGACCCTGGTCAGCGACACCGCCCTGGAAGATTCCCTGGCCGAGTCCCTGAAGTTTGAAGGTGAAGCCGTTTCCCGTGCGCCAGTCGTAACCGTCATGGGCCACGTTGACCACGGTAAGACTTCCCTGCTCGACTATATCCGTCGTGCCAAGGTTGCAGCTGGCGAAGCCGGCGGCATTACCCAGCACATCGGCGCTTACCACGTTGAAACCGACCGTGGCATGGTGACGTTCCTCGACACCCCTGGTCACGCCGCGTTTACCGCGATGCGTGCCCGTGGTGCCAAGGCGACCGACATCGTGATCCTGGTGGTTGCAGCGGACGACGGCGTCATGCCGCAGACCATTGAAGCTGTCCAGCACGCAGTAGCGGCCGGCGTTCCACTGGTTGTTGCCGTGAACAAGATCGACAAGCCGGGCGCCGATCTCGATCGCATCCGTAGCGAGTTGTCGGTACACGGTGTGACGTCGGAAGAGTGGGGTGGTGACACGCCATTCGTACCGGTCTCGGCGAAGATGGGTACTGGCGTCGACGAACTGCTCGAAGCCGTATTGCTGCAAGCCGAAGTTCTGGAACTGACTGCAACCCCATCGGCCCCTGGTCGTGGTGTCGTGGTTGAGTCCCGTCTGGACAAGGGCCGCGGCCCGGTGGCAACTGTTTTGGTTCAGGACGGTACCCTGCGTCAAGGCGACATGGTATTGGTCGGTTCGAACTATGGCCGTGTTCGCGCCATGCTCGACGAGAACGGCAAGCCAATCAAGGAAGCCGGTCCGGCCATCCCTGTCGAGATCCTCGGCCTGGACGGTACCCCGGACGCTGGCGACGAGATGAGCGTGGTTGCCGACGAGAAGAAAGCCCGTGAAGTGGCTCTGTTCCGTCAAGGCAAGTTCCGCGAAGTCAAACTGGCTCGCGCTCACGCCGGCAAGCTGGAAAACATCTTCGAAAACATGGGCCAGGAAGAGAAGAAGACGCTCAACATCGTCCTCAAATCCGACGTTCGTGGTTCGTTGGAAGCGTTGAACGGTGCCTTGAACGGCCTGGGCAACGACGAAGTGCAAGTGCGTGTGGTCGGTGGCGGCGTCGGTGGTATCACCGAATCCGATGCCAACCTGGCGCTGGCGTCCAACGCTGTACTGTTCGGCTTCAACGTGCGTGCCGATGCTGGCGCGCGCAAGATCGTCGAGCAGGAAGGTCTGGATATGCGTTACTACAACGTGATCTACGACATCATCGAAGACGTCAAGAAAGCCCTGACCGGTATGCTCGGCAGTGATGTTCGCGAGAACATCCTGGGTATCGCCGAAGTGCGTGACGTGTTCCGTTCGCCGAAGTTTGGCGCGATCGCCGGTTGCATGGTGATCGAAGGTGTCGTTCACCGTAACCGTCCAATCCGTGTACTGCGTGAAGACATCGTTATCTTCGAAGGCGAGCTGGAATCCCTGCGCCGCTTCAAGGATGACGCTTCCGAGGTACGTGCCGGCATGGAATGCGGTATCGGTGTGAAGAGCTACAACGACGTCAAGGTCGGTGACAAGATCGAAGTCTTCGAGAAGGTGCAGGTTGCTCGCAGCCTCTAACTCGCGCACTTCAAGAGCCGTGATGGGCAGCTGCATGCAAATGCGCAGTTCGTCGCCCGGACTCTAAACGCAACGCCCGGTCTGGCTTTTGTCAGGCCGGGCGTTTGCCGCTTTCAGACCACACGGGTTTCACCGTGGGGCAGTAACAGGTAACAAGACATGGCAAAAGAATATAGCCGTACCCAACGTATCGGCGATCAGATGCAGCGCGAGCTGGCACAGCTGATCCGTCGTGAAGTCAAAGACCCGCGCGTCGGCCTGGTCACCATTACCGCAGTGGAAGTCAGCCGTGACGTCGGTCACGCGAAAATTTTCATCACCGTGATGGGCCAGGACAGCAGCGAAGAAATCGCCCAAAGCATCAAGGTGCTGAACGCTGCCGCGGGTTTCCTGCGTATGCAACTGGCGCGCGAGATGAAGCTGCGCAGCGTTCCACAGTTGCACTTCCACTACGACGAAAGCGTCGTGCGTGGTGCGCACCTGTCGGCATTGATCGAGCGCGCAGTGGCTGAAGACAATCAGCACCTGGTGGCAGCTGAACCTGAAGACACCAAGGAGTAATCGGTGGCTCAGGTCAAACGTATCCGTCGTAACGTCAGCGGCATCATCCTGCTCGACAAGCCGCTGGGGTTCACCTCCAACGCGGCTTTGCAGAAGGTTCGTTGGTTGCTGAACGCCGAGAAGGCCGGCCACACCGGCAGCCTCGATCCCCTGGCCAGCGGCGTGTTGCCGCTGTGCTTTGGCGAGGCGACCAAATTCTCGCAATACCTGCTCGATTCCGACAAGGGTTATGAAACCCTGGCGCAACTGGGTAAGACCACCACCACGGCGGACGCCGAGGGTGAGGTTTTGCAGGAGCGCCCGGTGACCGTTGGTCGCTCCGATGTCGAGGCTGTGCTGCCGAAATTTCGTGGGCAAATCAGTCAGATACCGCCGATGTACTCGGCACTCAAGCGTGATGGCCAGCCGCTGTACAAGCTGGCGCGTGCAGGCGAAGTAGTGGAGCGCGAACCGCGTTCTGTTACTATTACGCGCTTGGAATTGCTGGCCTTCGAAGGTGATACTGCGCGGCTGGCGGTGGATTGCACTAAAGGCACCTATATCCGCACCCTGGTGGAGGATATCGGTGAGCAACTCGGTTGTGGCGCTTACGTTGCAGAACTGCGACGTACCCAGGCCGGGCCATTCACTCTGGCGCAGACGGTTACCCTCGAAGAGCTGGAAGCGGTCCATGCCGAAGGCGGCAACGAAGCGGTCGATCGCTTCCTGATGCCATCGGACAGCGGCCTGCTGGATTGGCCACTGTTGCAGTTCTCCGAAGCGAGTGCGTTCTACTGGCTCAACGGCCAGCCGGTACGTGCCCCGGATGCTCCGAAGTTCGGCATGGTGCGGGTACAGGATCACAATGGTCGCTTCATCGGTATCGGTGAAGTGAGCGAAGACGGGCGCATCGCGCCGCGTCGACTGATTCGGTCAGAATGACCGGAACCGGTCTGTGTCAAAGCAGGCTGGCGAGGGTGGCTGTTAGCAGGCACGGTCACTACTCATTTTTAGATACAGGGATTTGTCCCTGGCCTGTTGAAACTGTTTTTCTGAAACAGTTTCCTGATAAAAGGATTGCCTCATGGCTCTCGACGTTCAAGAAAAAGCTCAAATCGTTGCTGACTACCAGCAAGCTGTTGGTGACACTGGCTCGCCAGAAGTGCAAGTTGCACTGCTGACCGCCAACATCAACAAACTGCAAGGTCACTTCAAGGCCAACGGTAAAGACCACCACTCCCGTCGTGGTCTGATCCGCATGGTTAACCAGCGCCGTAAGCTGCTGGACTACCTGAAAGGCAAGGACGTGAGCCGTTACAGCGCTCTGATCGCTCGCCTGGGTCTGCGTCGCTAATAAGCGATTGCGCTAGAGGTTGGTTGTTTGTCGTGCGTCAGCGGGTTTCCCGCCAGCGCATGGCAGGCTTCCAGCCTCAAGTTTTATCTGGATACCTGTTTTACCCGTGTGTACACCCCGGACAACGGTCGGGCCGATTCCCGACATTGCCCAAGAATTCGCAAGAAACCAGTTCCCCCAAGAGCCACAAAGAAGGTAGGACACCGTGAACCCGGTAATCAAAAAATTCCAGTTCGGTCAATCGACCGTTACCCTCGAGACTGGCCGTATCGCCCGTCAGGCCTCCGGCGCAGTATTGGTCACCGTTGACGACGACGTCAGCGTATTGGTGACGGTAGTCGGTGCTAAACAAGCTGATCCAGGCAAGGGCTTCTTCCCTCTGTCGGTTCACTACCAGGAAAAAACTTACGCTGCCGGTAAGATCCCTGGCGGTTTCTTCAAGCGTGAAGGCCGTCCTTCCGAGAAAGAAACCCTGACTTCCCGACTGATCGACCGTCCGATCCGTCCGTTGTTCCCAGAAGGCTTCATGAACGAAGTGCAGGTTGTCTGCACCGTCGTTTCCACCAGCAAGAAGACCGATCCGGACATCGCTGCGATGATCGGTACCTCGGCTGCCCTGGCCATCTCCGGCATTCCTTTCGATGGCCCGATCGGCGCTGCCCGCGTTGCCTTCCACGAAAGCACCGGCTACCTGCTGAACCCGACTTACGAGCAGCAAGCTGCTTCGAGCCTGGACATGGTCGTTGCCGGTACTTCTGACGCCGTGCTGATGGTTGAATCGGAAGCCAAAGAGCTGACCGAAGACCAGATGCTGGGCGCGGTACTGTTCGCTCACGACGAATTCCAGGTTGTGATCAACGCCGTTAAAGAACTGGCCGCTGAAGCTGCCAAGCCAACCTGGACCTGGGCTCCTGCGCCAGAAGCCACCGAACTGCTGGGCGCTATCCGTGCCGAGTTCGGCGATGCGATCTCCCAGGCCTACACCATCACCGTCAAGGCCGACCGTTACGCTCGCCTGGGCGAATTGAAGGATCAGGTTGTTGCCAAGCTGTCCGGTGAAGAAGGCCAGCCTTCTTCCAGCGAAGTCAAAGCGGCTTTCGGCGAAATTGAATACCGCACCGTTCGCGAAAACATCGTGAACGGCAAGCCACGTATTGACGGTCGCGACACCAAGACCGTACGTCCGCTGAACATCGAAGTCGGCGTTCTGCCGAAGACTCACGGTTCGGCTCTATTCACCCGTGGCGAAACCCAGGCCCTGGTCGTTGCAACTCTGGGTACTGCCCGTGATGCACAGCTGCTGGACACCCTGGAAGGCGAGAAAAAAGATCCGTTCATGCTGCACTACAACTTCCCTCCGTTCTCGGTGGGCGAGTGTGGTCGCATGGGTGGCGCTGGTCGTCGCGAAATCGGTCACGGCCGTCTGGCCCGTCGTTCGGTTTCGGCCATGCTGCCAGCCGCTGACGTGTTCCCGTACACCATCCGTGTGGTGTCGGAAATTACCGAGTCCAACGGTTCGAGCTCGATGGCTTCCGTTTGCGGTGCTTCCCTGGCCCTGATGGACGCTGGCGTACCAATGAAGGCGCCAGTTGCCGGTATCGCCATGGGTCTGGTTAAAGAAGGCGAGAAGTTTGCCGTCCTGACCGACATCCTGGGTGACGAAGACCACCTGGGTGACATGGACTTCAAGGTAGCCGGTACCGCTAAAGGTGTTACCGCGCTGCAGATGGACATCAAGATCAAGGGCATCACCGAAGAAATCATGGAGATCGCTCTGGGCCAAGCCCTGGAAGCGCGCCTGAACATCCTCGGCCAGATGAACCAGATCATTGGCCAGTCGCGTACCGAACTGTCGGCCAACGCTCCGACCATGATCGCGATGAAGATCGACACCGACAAAATCCGTGACGTCATCGGTAAAGGCGGCGCGACCATCCGTGCGATCTGTGAAGAAACCAAGGCTTCGATCGACATCGAAGACGACGGTTCGATCAAGATCTTCGGCGAAACCAAGGAAGCCGCTGAAGCTGCTCGTCAGCGCGTCCTGGGCATCACCGCGGAAGCCGAGATCGGCAAGATCTACGTTGGTAAGGTTGAGCGCATCGTCGACTTCGGCGCATTCGTCAACATCCTGCCGGGCAAGGACGGTCTGGTTCACATCTCCATGCTGAGCGATGCTCGCGTCGAGAAAGTGACCGACATCCTGAAGGAAGGCCAGGAAGTGGAAGTGCTGGTACTGGACGTGGACAACCGCGGCCGTATCAAGCTGTCCATCAAGGACGTAGCAGCAGCCAAGGCTTCGGGCGTTTAATTATCCCCGTTGGTTTGACCGCTTCAACGTTGTAGAAAATGCCCCGCAGTGAAAGCTGCGGGGTATTTTTTTGCCTGCGAGAAATTGAGGTGCTTGTGAAGTTGCCTGACTCCATGGTCAGTGCTAGGTTTAGCCCACCGCCCGTGTAGCTCAGCCGGTAGAGCAGCGCACTCGTAACGCGAAGGTCGCAGGTTCGATTCCTGTCTCGGGCACCAGTAGCACCTTTGTTTTCAAATGATCCCGAATGGTTCTGAAGGCCAGACAAACCGAGGTCCAAGCGGTTTTTTGCGTCAGAGAGATCCTTGATGATCCAGATCCATCTTCCATTCCCCAGATCAACGAGAACGACATGACCGTTAAAGAATTGAGCCAGGAAGCGCGACACGAAGAAGCGCTGAAGAAGTACGTGCTGGATGCCCCGGCACTGATGGAAGAGATCAAGGACCTGAGTCCTGATGATCAGAAAGACCAGATTCAGTGGGCGTTCGAGGATGAGGCCGAAGCCCAGGGCTTGCAGCCGTGGGAGTTGACCCTCAAGTACACGTCGACGCCAGAAGAGTTCGAGAGCAAACGCCTTGAGCTGCACAAGGAAGCGGCCGAGGTGCTGGGCGTCGAGTGGGAAGAATACTGCGAGATGAACAATCTGGTGGTTTAAACGTATATTCAAGCATTTGTAGGAGCCCGGCTTGCCGGCGATAGCGATCTCAAGGACGCTTTCGCCGGCAAGCCGGGCTCCTACAGGATTGTCAGATACTGAGACGCATCGACAGATCCACCGCTTTCACATCCTTGGTCATCGCACCAATCGAGATGTAGTCCACCCCGGTCTGTGCGATCGGCAGCAACGTACTTTCGTTGATCCCGCCGCTGGCTTCCAGCTTGGCCTTGCCGGCGTTCAGGCGCACGGCTTCGCGCATGTCGTCCAGGCTCAGCTCATCGAGCATGATGATGTCGGCACCGGCCGCCAAGGCCTCTTTCAACTCATCCAGGCTTTCCACTTCGATTTCCACCGGCTTGCCAGGCGCAATCTTGTGCGCAGCGGCGATGGCTTGCGCAATGCCGCCACTGGCGGCGATGTGGTTTTCCTTGATCAGGAAGGCGTCGTACAGGCCGATGCGGTGGTTGTGGCAGCCACCGCAGGTCACGGCGTACTTTTGCGCCATACGCAGGCCCGGCAAGGTTTTGCGGGTGTCGAGCAGCTTGACCTGAGTCTCGGACACGAAGTCCGCCAGGTACTGCGCGCGGGTGGCCACGCCAGACAGCATTTGCAGGAAGTTCAGGGCGCTGCGTTCGCCGGTCAGCAACGAGCGCGCCGGACCTTCGAGGTGGAACAACACCTGGTTGGGTGTCACGCGCTCACCGTCGGCAACCTGCCAGTGCACCGCCACCCGCGGGTCCAGTTGCCGGAACACGGCATCCACCCAGGCGGTGCCGCTGATCACGGCGGCGTCACGCGTAATGATGGTGGCTTTGGCCAGGCGTTCGGCCGGGATCAATTGCGCGGTGATGTCGCCGCTGCCGATGTCTTCGCGCAGCGCACGGCGCACGTTGGCTTCTATTTCGGCGGTCAGATCGGCGAGACGTAGATTCGGCATAACGGACTCCACAAACAAAGTGGCTCGATTATAGGGCCATGGCGTGGACCAACCCAAGGCACAAGCACGCTCCTTTGGCATCGGCGGCACTGACGGGCAAGCTCAGGTGCCTCAAACACGGCAAATGATCGCGCCTTGGGGGATTCTCGCGGCATACTGTGCAAAACACAGTCGACGTTGAAGGAATCGGTATGCAGTTGGACCCCGCGCGCGGTTGGATTCAGGGTGCGCTTGTCTGCCCCTCACCCAACTTCAATGCGCGCCCCACGGACGAAATTTCCCTGCTGGTGATCCACAACATCAGCCTGCCGCCGGCGCAGTTCGCCACCGGCAAGGTGCAGGAGTTTTTCCAGAATCGCCTGGATGTCACTGAACATCCCTATTTTGCTGGGATCGCGGATTTGCGTGTGTCCGCGCATTTTCTGATCGAACGCGACGGTACCGTTACCCAGTTTGTGTCCTGCCTCGAGCGTGCGTGGCACGCCGGTGTATCGATTTTCGAGGGGCGGGAAACCTGTAACGATTTTTCACTGGGCATCGAGCTCGAAGGCACCGATGATCTGCCGTTCACCGACGCGCAGTACAGCGCGTTGACGGTCCTGACCCGCCAGTTGCAGCAGACGTTCACGGCGATTACCACCGAACGGATCTGCGGGCACAGCGACATTGCGCCTGGGCGTAAAACCGATCCGGGGCCGGCGTTCGATTGGGCACGCTATCGTGCCGCCCTGGCACAGGGAGAAGGGCAATGAGTTTTCTGGTGTTGTTGTTGGCGGTGTGGATCGAGAAATTCTCGGCCCTGCGCCATCGGGTCCAGCGTGACAATGGCTGGATTCACGAGCTGAACAAGCTTGAGGCCAACCCGCGGCTTTCGGCCCGCCCGTGGTTGGTGCTGTCAATCCTGGTCTTGTTGCCGGTGGCGCTGCTGGGTTTGCTGTTGATCGTCATTGACCCGGTGGCCTATGGTTTGCTGGCCCTGCCCATCCATTTGCTGGTGGTGATTTACAGCCTGGGCCGCGGTGACCTGCTGGGCGACCTCGGGCCGTTCCGCGATGCCTGGCGTCGGGAAGACCTGCAAGCGGCGGCCCACGTCGCCAAGCGCGACCTGGATATCTGCGCCGACAATGGCGACCAATTGCTGGAACGGGTCGAAGGGCACTTGTTGTGGGAGGCCTATCACAGTTTTTTTGCGGTTATTTTCTGGTACTTCCTGCTGGGCCCGGTGGCGGCGCTGAGCTATCGGCTGCTGGCGCTGGCCGAAGAACACGGGAAAAACCCGGCAGTGGTCGAACGTGCCGGGCAACTGCGCCACGCTTTTGACTGGGTGCCGGTGCGTCTGCTGGCGGCAAGCCTTGCGTTGGTCGGCAATTTTGTCGCGGTCAGCCGGGTCATGCTCCATGAGCTGCTGAACTGGAATATCAGCGCCGCGCAATTGATCGAGAAAGTCGGGCTGGTGGCCGGTGAAATTCCGGCGCCGGTGGCCGGCGCCGAAGGTGTCCATAACCTGGACCGCATCTGGGAACTGCTCCTGCGCGCCGCGGTGCTCTGGTATGCCGGGTTTGCGTTGTGGACGGTCCTGCCTTAGCGCTCTAGCCAGGGTCATTATGGAGAGGGATCTTGTGGTGAGGGGGCAATCCCCCTCACCACAGGGTTCACTCACCTGCGCGGATGAAGCCTGTCGTTAACCTTAAGTTACAAAACCTCCTGCCGATTTAAGTTATACAGAGATAGCGCCGAATAGTGGCTATCTGCTTTCTGTCTGCGCCTGCCAAAAAAAAAAAATAAAAAATTGAAGGGAGACATCCAGTGAAGAGCTTGCTCTATCCCGCTGTCGCACTGATGAACCGCCTGAGCTTCGGCATGAAGTTCAGCCTGATCAGCGTACTGTTCCTGGTGCCGATGCTGGTGACCAACTTCTATCTGGTGCGTGACTCCTACCGCGAATTCCAGGGCACGCGCATCGAACTGCAAAGCCTCGATCTGTTGGGCAACAGCCTGGCGCTACGACGGGATCTGGAAACCCTGAACAACCTGGTGCAGATCAACGTCAGCCTTGGCCAGTCGGGCAAGGCCAGCAACGTCGAATCTAAAATCAGCACGCTTGAGCAAACCATCCTGGCGCGGCTGCAAGGGCTGGCGGCGATGGCCAGCGACCCGGAACAAATCGCCATGTTCGACGGCAAGCGCGATGAAATGATTGCAGCCTTCAAGGCCCAGCAAGCGGAAACCTCCCTGCAAAGCAAAAGCGCCCTGATCGGCAAGCTGGTGGGCAGCGCGCAGATTTTCAGCCAACTCGTTACCAGCCAGGCTGGCCTCAGTCGCGACAACCAGAGCGACATGCGCCAATTGAGCGAGTTGATTACCCTCGTGACCCCACGCGTCACGCAGATCCTCGGCGAAGGCCGGGCCATGGGGTCGTTTTCGTTGGGGCAGGGTTTCATCAACTCGGCGTCGAGTACCCGTTTCGATGAGTTGTTGGCGCAGATCGAAAAACTGCAAAGCGAATATGGCCTGAAGCTGCAAGATGCCCTGGCTTCAAGCAAGGCGGCGCGTGAGACCTTGGCTGCGCAAGCCGAACTCAGCCGGACATCGTTGAAGAAAGCCAGTGAGTTGTTCGAAGAACAAGTGGTCATGGCCGACACCCTCGATGCGCCGTGGCAGGGTTTCTACGATCAGGTCTCGGCCCTGATGGACCAGACTTACCAACTCAATGAAGCGACCCTGAAGTATCTCGGCCCGCAATTGCAGCAGCGCTTGGACCAGAACCGTACCCATATGATCTTGCAGGCCGTGGCGTTGTCAGTGGTGTTCGTGCTGATTTTCTATCTCTACGGCGGTTTCTATGCCTCGACCCGCACCACCCTCAAGCGTCTGGGCGGGGTGATGGACAAGGTGGCGGCCGGTGACATGACCGTGACCTTCAGCGCCCACAGCCGCGACGAACTGGGCGAGTTGGGGGAAGTGTTCAATGGCACGGTGAAGAAAATCCATGACCTGATCGAGCGGGTGGGGCAGACCGTCAGCGAAGTCGAACGCCAGGCCGGCCAGGTGGAGAACGTTTCTGCGCAGAGCAACCAGGCCGTGGCCGGGCAGCGCACGCAGATCGAACAGGTGGCCACGGCGATGAACCAGATGACCGCCACGTCCCAGGAGGTCGCGCGCAGTGCCGCTGCGGCGGTCAGCAGCGCCCACAGCGTCAACGACGAAACCATCAGTGGGCGTGGCCTGGTGGAATCCCAGCAGGGTAGCATCGCCGCGCTGGCCAATGAGATCGATCAATCGGTGCTGGTGATCAATCAACTGGCCAGCGACAGCCAGTCCATCAGCCGCGTGCTCGAAGTGATCAAGAGCATCGCCGAGCAGACCAACCTGTTGGCGCTCAATGCCGCCATCGAGGCTGCACGGGCCGGCGAGCAGGGTCGTGGATTCGCCGTGGTGGCGGATGAAGTCCGGACCCTGGCCAAACGCACCCAGCAATCGACTGAAGAAATCGAGCAGATGATCGCCAAGCTCCACGGCGGTGTCGGTGCGGCGGTCAAGGCCATGGGCACCAGCCATGAAATGGCCAGCGGCACGGTGGGCCAGTCGGAAAAGGTCCAGCGGGCGCTGGAAAACATCCTCGGCGCGGTGGGCATGATCGTCGACCAGAACCAGCAGATTGCCGCCGCCGTGGAGCAACAAACCGCCGTGGCCCACGACATCGACCAGAACATCGTCGAGATCAACCGCGCTGGCGAGCGGACAGCCGAAGGCGCGCATCAGACCGAGGACGCCAGCCGCGCATTGTCGGCTCAGGTGGTGGAGTTGAAACAGCTGATCAGCGCATTTCGCGTTTAAAGGTCCGTAGGACCTTGTAGGAGCGAGCCTGCTCGCGAAAAACGGTCTGTCAGGCACATTGATGTTGAATGGGCCACCGTCTTCGCTGGCAAGCCAGCTCCTACAGGGGCCGAGGTGTTGTCGGAAAGTTTCGTAGTAATTTTTTCCTTTCCGGGTGGGAATCTTCCTGATTCCCTTCGTGTTCTGGATTTCGGGTTTCGATCAGGGAAGAGTGACGTGGCTTACCGCATGGAGAAATTGGCTTATGTCTGTTGCAACCCAAGGGGTCCAGGGCCACTGCGCGCATTGTCAGCGCACCTTGCGGCTTCAACCCTGGCAACTGAATGCCATTTCGATCAATGAAGCGTTCGCCTGCGCCCATTGCCAGAAAACCGTTGAGCTGCGTTGCCCGAAACAGATCAAGCGCTTCAAGTCTCTCGATTCGTTTGCCCTGTTGCGTGCCAGCCTGCGCGTGATGGTTTGCACGGCCTTGCTGGTCGCGTTGGTGATGGAATGGCTAGGCATGCTCAGCGTCATCGAACAGCTCAATGCTTCGCTGATTTTAATATTGGTGTACTTCGTGGTGATCCGTTACTTCCGCCGACGCCAGCACCTGACGCTGATCCTGGAAACCGCCAGGGCTCACGCCGACTGATTACCAACCGAACACTTTGCAGCTGTTGGCCGTGCTGGCCGCCGCCAGGCGTTCCGGGCTGACCGCCATCCATTGTGCGAGCGCCCCACAAATCGCCGGCAAATGCGCCGGGCTGTTGCGCTGGCCGGGGAACATGGCCGGGGCCATGTCTGGCGAGTCGGTTTCCAGGACTACCGAATCCAGCGGCAGTTCGCCGAGCACACGGTGCATGCGCAGCGCCTGCGGCCAGGTCGGGGCGCCGCCCAGGCCGAGCTTGAAACCCAGCTTGATGTACTCGCGGGCTTCTTCCTTGCTGCCGGCGAAGGCGTGGATGATGCCGGCCCGTTTCAGGCGAAAGCGCTTGAGGGTGGCAATCACCGCCGCATGGCTACGCCGCACATGGATCAACGCCGGCAGGTTAAAGTCTGCCGCCAGTTGCAATTGCGCCTCGAACAATACCTGCTGGCGTTCGCGGTCGAGCGTTTCGATGAAGTAGTCCAGGCCGATCTCGCCCACCGCACATAATTGTCGATGGCCAGCCAAACGGGTCAGCCAGTCAGCGAGTTCGCTCAGGTGCTGCGGGCGATGATCGTCCAGATACACCGGGTGCAAGCCGAACGCCGCATGCAGGTCGGGATCGCTTTGCACCAGCTCCCAGACGCGCTGCCAATTGGCCTTATAAACCCCCAGCACCACGATCCGCCGCACCCCGAGGGCACGGCTTTCGGTCAGCAACGCCTGGCGGTCGGCATCGAAGTCCGGAAAATCCAGATGGGTGTGGGTGTCGATCAGCTCCACGGTTCAGTCCTGACGAATACGCTGCTTGAACGTCCGCGGGATCGCCTGCACGCCGGGTTGGTAATCCGACTGCTCGATAGCCGCCAGGGCCAGTGCGAGGGCCTTGTCGGCGATCAACTGGTGTTGCTGGGCCATGGCGTTGACCGGCAGCGGCAGGAAGTCCAGCAACTGGGTGTCGCCGAACGTGCCGAGGCGCAGGGGGCGGTTTTTCAGCGGGAAGTCGTGCAGCGCGTCAAACACACCCTGAAGCAACACGTAGGAGGTGGTCACCAGCGCATCGGGCAAATGGCCCAGGCGCTGCAACAAGTCGTCCATCAATTGTTTGCCGCACTCGCGGCTGAAGGATTCACCTTCTTCGATCAGCACCTCTGCGTTGAACCCGGCCAGGGCTTCTTTGAAGCCTGCGGTTCGTTCGCGGCTGATGCTCAGCTCCGGGCGGGCGCCGATCAGCGCGATCTGCCGGGGCAATGGTTCGAGCAGGCTGCGGGTCAGTTGCAGGCTGGCCTCGCGGTCGTCGCTGATCACCGAGCAAAAATGCTTGGGTTCCATGACCCGGTCGATGGCGATGATCGGAATGCCCTTGGCCTGCAATTGCAGATAACTGTCGTCGCCGTCCGGCAGGCAGCTGGCAACGATCAGCGCGTCGCAACGCCGGGCGCGGAACAGTTTCAGCAATTGCCGCTCACTGTCCGGGGCATCGTCGGAACTGGCGATCAGCAATTGATAACCGCGGGCACGCGCGCCTTGTTCCAGCAATTTGGCGATTCGTGCGTAACTGGGGTTTTCCAGATCCGGCAGAATGAAGCCCAATGTGCGCGTGTGACGGCTACGCAAGCCGGCGGCCTGTGGGTTAGGCGTGAAGCCATGTTGTTCGACGACCGCGCGCACGCGTTCGACGGTTGCGCTGCTGATGCGCTGCTGTTCGGCCTTGCCATTGATGACATAGCTGGCGGTGGTGACGGACACACCGGCCAACTGGGCAATATCACTGAGTTTCAACCCGCTGTTTCCTTGTTTTTTCGAGATTGCCTCGACATTTTCCTCAATCCTAACCGATTAAGGCAGGCGACCATTGTCGCAACGCATCCGACCAGTTGAGCTTCAAGGATGGGTCATTATCGAGTAACGTGCCATTCATTCTAGATTAAACGTTTCAGCAGGCGTATTTTCTACGCTTTAGGCGCCTTTGTCGGTTCTGCCGTGAAACCGCCAAAAATGACCACCAAGCGCCTATGCTGGCTCATTCAAAACAATACCTGGCACCTCAAGGTGCCAAAAAGGAGAAAGCATGCTCGAGCTCACCATTGAGCAGATATCCATGGGCCAGATGGCCGTGGATAAGTCCGCTGCCCTGCAATTGCTAGCCGGGCATCTGGTTGCCGACGGCCTGGTGGCCGAGGGTTACCTCGCTGGTTTGCAGGCGCGTGAAACCCAGGGCTCGACCTTTCTCGGCCAAGGTATTGCCATCCCCCACGGAACCCCCGAAACCCGCGACCAGGTGTTCACTACCGGTGTGCGCCTGATGCAGTTCCCTCAAGGCGTTGATTGGGGTGATGGGAATATCGTTTACCTGGCGATCGGTATTGCTGCCAAATCCGATGAGCATTTGCGCCTGTTGCAACTGCTGACCCGCGCCCTCGGCGAGACTGACCTCGGCCAGGCCTTGCGCCGTGCTGGCTCTGCCGAAGCATTGCTGAAGTTGCTGCAAGGCGCGCCGCAGGAACTGGCACTGGATGCGCAGATGATCGGCCTCGGTGTGGCCGCCGAAGATTTCGAAGAACTGGTTTGGCGTGGCGCGCGTTTGCTGCGTCAGGCCGATTGTGTGAGCAACGGGTTTTCTGCCGTATTGCAGCAGGTCGAAGCGCTGCCGCTGGGCGACGGTCTGTGGTGGCTGCACAGCGAACAAACGGTGAAACGCCCGGGTCTGGCATTCGTCACTCCGGACAAACCGTTGCGCTATCTCGGCCAGCCCCTCACTGGACTGTTCTGCCTGGCCAGCCTCGGTGAGGCCCATCAAGCCCTGCTCGAGCGTCTGTGCGCGTTGCTGATCGAAGGGCGCGGGCATGAATTGGGCCGCGCCACCAGCCGCCGCAAAGTCCTCGAAGTGCTCGGTGGTGACGTGCCCGCCGACTGGCCCAGTGCACGCATTGCGCTGGCCAACGCCCACGGTTTACATGCACGGCCGGCGAAGGTTCTCGCGCAATTGGCGAAAAGTTTTGAAGGTGAGATCCGCGTGCGCATCGTCGATGGCCAGGACAACGCGGTGTCGGTGAAGAGCTTGAGCAAGTTGCTCAGCCTGGGCGCCCGTCGCGGGCAGGTGCTGGAAATCATCGCCGAGCCGGGCATTGCCGCCGATGCACTTCCGGCGTTGTTGGCCGCCATCGAAGAAGGCCTCGGTGAAGAAGTCGAACCGCTGCCGCCGGTCAGCCAGACACGGGAAATCGTAGCCGATATGGCCGACGTGGTCTTCGCCCCGGCATCCGGCAGCGTGGTCCAGGCCATTGCCGCCGCACCGGGAATCGCCATCGGCCCGGCACATATTCAAGTGCTGCAAACCATCGATTATCCGTTGCGCGGCGAGTCCGCCGGCATCGAGCGCGAACGCCTCCAGCAAGCCTTGGCGCAGGTGCGTCGTGACATCCAGGGGCTGATCGAGCGCAGCAAGAGCAAAGCCATTCGCGAGATATTTATCACCCACCAGGAGATGCTCGATGACCCGGAGCTGACCGATGAGGTCGATACGCGTCTCAAGCAGGGTGAAAGCGCCGAGGCGGCGTGGATGGCGGTGATCGAAGTGGCGGCCCGGCAACAGGAAGCTTTGCAGGACGCCTTGCTCGCCGAGCGCGCCGCCGACTTGCGCGACATCGGGCGCCGGGTATTGATGCAGCTCAGTGGCATCGAAACCCCAGGCGAACCGGAGCAGCCGTACATTCTGGTGATGGACGAGGTCGGGCCATCGGATGTCGCACGGCTCGATCCGGCTCGTGTGGCGGGAATTCTTACTGCCCGGGGTGGCGCGACGGCGCACAGTGCGATCGTTGCCCGGGCGTTGGGTATTCCGGCATTGGTCGGTGCCGGCCCTGGTGTGTTGCTGCTGGCGCCGGGCACGCCGTTGCTGCTCGATGGCCAGCGCGGGCGCCTGTATGTGGAGGCTGACGCGGCGACCCAGCAACGTGCCAGCGCCGAACGCGATAGTCGTGAGCAACGCTTGAAGGCGGCCGCGCAGCAGCGTCATCAGCCGGCACTGACTCGCGATGGTCATGCCGTCGAAGTGTTCGCCAACCTTGGGGAAAGCGCTGGTGTAACGAGCGCGGTAGAGCAGGGCGCCGAAGGCATTGGCCTGCTGCGCACCGAACTGATTTTCATGGCCCACCCGCAAGCGCCCGATGAAGCGACTCAGGAAGCCGAATACCGTCGCGTGCTCGACGGCCTCGCCGGGCGGCCGCTGGTGGTGCGCACCCTCGATGTCGGTGGCGACAAACCGCTGCCGTACTGGCCGATTCCCAAGGAAGAAAATCCCTTCCTCGGCGTGCGCGGCATTCGCCTGACGTTGCAGCGTCCACAGGTCATGGAAGCGCAGTTGCGCGCCTTGCTGCGGGCTGCCGACAACCGCCCGCTGCGGATCATGTTCCCGATGGTGGGCAGCGTTGACGAATGGCGTCAGGCCCGGGACATGACTGAGCGCCTGCGCCTGGACATCCCGGTCGCCGACCTGCAATTGGGGATCATGATCGAGGTGCCGTCGGCGGCATTGCTGGCACCGGTGCTGGCCAGGGAAGTCGACTTTTTCAGCGTTGGTACCAACGACCTGACCCAATACACCCTGGCCATCGACCGTGGTCATCCGACACTGTCGGCCCAGGCCGATGGCTTGCACCCGGCGGTGCTGCAACTGATCGACATCACCGTGCGCGCCGCCCATGCCCACGGCAAATGGGTCGGTGTGTGTGGCGAGCTGGCAGCCGATCCGCTGGCGGTGCCGGTGCTGGTCGGCCTCGGCGTGGATGAGCTCAGCGTCGGTGCGCGCAGCATTGCCGAAGTCAAGGCGCGGATACGCGAACTGGGCTTCACTCAGACTCAAACCCTTGCCCAACAGGCGCTGGCCGTGGGCAGCGCCGATGAAGTGCGTGCATTAGTGGAGGCCCTGTAATGGCCCGGATTCTCACCCTGACCCTCAACCCGGCGCTGGACCTGACCGTCCAGTTGCCGCACCTTGACGCCGGCCAGGTCAACCGCAGCGATGCGATGCACACCCACGCCGCAGGCAAGGGCGTGAACGTGGCGCAAGTGCTGGCGGACCTCGGGCACCAGCTGACCGTCAGTGGCTTTCTCGGCGAGGACAACCTGCAAGCGTTCGAAACATTGTTCGCCAAACGCGGTTTTGTCGACGCGTTCATCCGCGTGCCGGGCGAGACCCGCAGCAACATCAAACTGGCCGAAAGCGATGGCCGCATCACCGACATCAATGGGCCGGGGCCGCACGTCAGCGAAGCGGCGCAACAGGCGTTGATGGCGCGGCTGGAGCAGATTGCCCCGGGGCACGATGCGGTGGTGGTCGCCGGCAGTTTGCCGTTGGGCGTCACTGCGCAGTGGTTGAAGGTACTGATTTTGCGCTTGAAGACACTGGGACTGAACGTCGCCCTGGACACCAGCGGCGAAGCGTTGCGTGAGGCACTCAAGGCCGGTCCGTGGCTGATCAAACCCAACACTGAAGAGCTGGCCGACGTATTGGATTGCGAGGTTGTTTCTGTCAGCGCCCAGGCTCTCGCAGCGCAGCGCTTGCACGCTCAGGGCATTGAGCATGTGGTGATCTCCCACGGTGCCGAGGGCGTGAACTGGTTCACCGTCGGTTCGGCCCTGCACGCCGCGCCGCCCAGGGTCAATGTCGCCAGCACCGTGGGCGCGGGCGACTCATTGCTGGCAGGGATGCTCCACGGTTTGCTCAGTGCCGATACACCGGAGCAAACCTTGCGCACCGCCACGGCGATTGCGGCGATGGCGGTGACCCAGATCGGTTTCGGCATTGGCGATGCAGCGCAACTGGCGCAGCTCGAACAGGGTGTACGCGTGCGTCCCCTGACAGAACAATAAGAGGGTTTGTCATGAAGTTAGCCATCGTTACGGCCTGCCCGAACGGCATGGTCACCAGCGTGCTATGCGCGCGGCTGCTCGATGCCGCGGCCCAGCGCCAGGGCTGGAGCACCAGTGTCGAAATCAGCGATGCCGCGCACCCCGAAAAGCAACTGTCGGCCGTCACCCTCGATGCCGCCGAGTGGGTGCTGCTGGTGACCAGCGCACCGGTAGACATGTCGCGGTTTGTCGGCAAGCGAGTGTTCCAGAGCACCCCGGCCCAGGCGCTGCAAGACGTGGAAGCGGTGCTGCGGCGTGGGGCGCAGGAGGCGCAGGTTTATGTGGCAGCGGCCGCCAATGCCGAACCGACTGGCGTTGCTCAGAACGTCACTCGACTGGTGGCGGTTACCGCCTGCCCGACGGGCGTGGCTCACACGTTCATGGCCGCCGAAGCCCTGCAACAAGCGGCCAAGCGCCTGGGCTATGACCTGCAAGTGGAAACCCAGGGCTCGGTCGGTGCGCGCAATCCATTGAGCGCGCAAGCCATCGCCGAGGCCGACGTGGTGCTGCTGGCGGCCGATATCGAAGTCGCTACCGAGCGTTTCGCCGGCAAGAAAATCTATCGCTGCGGCACTGGCATTGCCCTCAAGCAAGCCGAGGCGACCCTGAACAAAGCCTTGGCCGAGGGCCAGCTGGAAAGCGCTGCCGGTAGCGCCAACGGTCCGGCCAAATCCGAAAAAACCGGCATCTATAAACATCTGCTGACCGGCGTGTCGTTCATGTTGCCGATGGTGGTCGCCGGCGGCTTGATGATCGCCTTGTCGTTCGTCTTTGGCATCACCGCGTTCAAGGAACAGGGCACGCTGGCGGCGGCGCTGATGCAGATCGGTGGCGACACGGCGTTCAAGTTGATGGTGCCGCTGCTGGCCGGTTACATCGCCTATTCCATCGCCGACCGTCCGGGCCTTGCGCCGGGGATGATCGGCGGGTTGCTGGCGAGCACCCTGGGCGCCGGTTTTATTGGCGGGATCATTGCCGGTTTCCTCGCCGGTTATGCCGCCAAAGCGATCAACCGTTATGCGCGTTTGCCGCAGAGCCTCGAGGCGCTGAAACCGATCCTGATCATCCCATTGCTGGCGAGCCTGTTCACGGGACTGGTGATGATCTACGTGGTCGGCAAACCGGTGGCCGGGATGCTCGCCGGGCTCACGCATTTCCTCGACAGCATGGGTACCACCAACGCAATTCTGCTCGGTGTGCTGCTGGGCGGCATGATGTGCGTCGATCTCGGCGGGCCGATCAACAAGGCGGCCTATGCGTTCTCGGTGGGCTTGCTGGCGTCGCAGAGTTACGCGCCGATGGCGGCGACCATGGCCGCCGGCATGGTGCCGCCGATTGGTCTGGGCATTGCTACGTTCATAGCCCGACGCAAGTTCGCCCAGACCGAGCGCGAGGCCGGTAAGGCTGCGTTGGTGTTGGGGCTGTGCTTTATTTCCGAAGGGGCGATTCCGTTTGCCGCAAAAGACCCGTTGCGGGTGATTCCGGCGAGCATCGCCGGCGGTGCGTTGACCGGTGCGCTGTCGATGTATTTCGGCTGCAAATTGATGGCACCCCACGGTGGGTTGTTTGTGCTGGCGATTCCGAATGCGATCAACCATGCGCTGCTGTACTTGCTGGCGATTATCGCGGGGAGCCTGTTGACGGCAGTGACGTATGCGCTGGTCAAGCGCCCGGAGACGGTGGAGATGGCGCTGGAACCGGCCAAGGCCTGACGCAAAACCCTTGGGCCCATGATGTGTGGCGAGGGGGCTTGCCCCGTTGGGGCGCGGAGCGACCCCTCTTCACCAACAGAAAGGGGGCCTGCTGCGCAGTCCAACGGGGGCAAGCCCCCTCGCCACAGAGTTCGGTGTGTGTCACATCGACTTCATCCGGCCATGCTTTGGTGCCCGACACCTTGCTCCTATAGGGAAAGCAGTGAATCAGTACACGTCGCGGCGGTAGCGGCCCTGTTCGATCAGGCGCTCCACTTCGGCGGCGCCCAGTACCTCATTGAGTACCTGATCCACCCCCGAAGCCATGCCTTGCAGGCTGCCGCAGATGTAGATCACCGCACCGTCCGCCAGCCACTGCTTGAGCTCGGCAGCGGATTCACGCAGACGATCCTGTACGTAAATCTTCTGTGCCTGGTCGCGGGAAAACGCCAGGTCGAGCCTTGCCAGATCACCGTTGATCAGCCATTCCTCCAGCGCCTGTCGGCACAGGTAATCGTGTTCGCGATTGCGCTCGCCAAACAGCAGCCATTGACGTTGCTGGCCATCGGCAATCCGAGCCTTGAGCAGGCTGCGCAACCCGGCCAGTCCGGTGCCATTGCCCAGCAGGATCATCGGCACCGGCTGCGCCGGTAGATGGAAACCGCTGTTGCGCCGCACACGCAGGCTGATGGAACTGCCCACTGGCGCATGTTCGGTCAGCCAGCCGGAGCCGACACCGAGGTTGCCATTGGCATGCACTTCCTGGCGTACGATCAATTCCAGAACGCCATCGGCCGGGATCGACGCAATCGAGTATTCGCGCATCGCCAACGGCACCAGCGCCTCGGCCAGCGCCTGTGCGTGCAGGCCGACCAGCTGGGCGCGGTTCTGCGGCAGCTGGCGGCTGGCCAGGGCCTGTTCGAGGGTTTCCTCCAGGCCGTTGAGCTGCACCTTGGTCTCACCGTGAATGCCCAGGCCATCGAGGAAATGCTCAATGACCCACGGGCAATTGCGCGGCAGCACTTCCACCAGGTCGCCGGCCAGCCAGCTGCTGCTGGTCGGTGGCTTGAGGCCCAACAGGTACACCGGCGAACCGCTGCTGTCCGGATTGAGCAACTCGCGACGCAGCAAGGTCCAGTTGTCGTAGCTCGGTGCTTGCCAGGTGTCGACGGGCGCGTGACCGGTCAGCAGGCCCAGTTGCTGTTGCCAGTGACGCAGGGCGTAGGGGTCGCCGCTGTCGACTTCCACCGGCGCGAACAGGGTCTTGCCGCCGTGTTCGCCGAGCCAGCTGTGCAGGCGTTTGGCGAAACCACAGAAGTGCTGGTACTGCCGGTCACCGAGACCGAGGATTGCATAGTTCAGGCGTTCCAGGCTCGGCGTGCGGCCCAGGACTTTGCGTTCGAAGCCTCTGGCGCTGTCGGGTGCTTCGCCGTCGCCGAAGGTGCTGACGACAAACAGTGCGTTGCTGGAGTCCTGCAAGTCCCGCTCGCTGAGATCCGCCAGCGGCTGCACTTTCACCGGCAGGCCCGCTGCCTGCAATTGGCCCGCGGTCTGCCACGCCAGTTGCTCGGCGAAGCCGCTCTGGCTGGCGAAACCGACCAGCCAGGCCGGCGCATTGCTGCCTGGTTGGACCAGACCTTGGCGAGCGTCCTTGATCTGGCGTTTCTTGCGTCGACGATCGAGGTACAACAACCAGCCGGTGACGAAGAACAGCGGCATGGTCAGCGCGGTGAGGGTCAGGATGATTCGCCCGACGATACCGAAGTAGCTGCCGACGTGCAGCGCATAGAGGCTGGTCAGCAATTGCGCCTTGAGGCTCTTGTCGCTGTAGCGGTCTACCCGCTTGACCACGCCGGTGGCCGGGTCGAGGGTGATCTGGTTCAGCGCACGGTCGTGGGGCGAAGTTTTGAGCAGGTAAAAGACTGTCGCCGGTTGCCCGGCCACGGGCGGCATGCGGATGTTGTAGCTGCTCAGTTGCGGGCCGGCGTTACTGTAGATGCTGCTCCACATCGCCGCGTAATCGGCGGTCGGTGCCGGACCTTGCGGCGCCGGGCCGCGTCCGCCACGAACGCGTTCGTTCTGCGGGGAGTCGGAGAGCAAGCGGGTCAGGCCCTGGTTGTACCACTCGTAAGACCAGGACAAACCGGTCAGCGCCGCCAGGAGGTAAAACACCAGGCACCAGGTGCCGGCCACCGAGTGCAGGTCCCAGTTGAAGCTGCGACCCTTTTTCTTCCAGTCCAGGGTCAGCCAGGCGCGCCAGTTTTTCCATTGGCGAGGCCAGCGCAGGTACAGGCCGGACAGGCAGAAGAACACCAAAATCAGCGTGCACGCACCGGTAATCTGCCGACCACTGTCACCCATAGCGAGAAAGCGGTGCAGTTGCAGCATCAGGCCGAAAAAGTCCTGGCCGGTGGCATCGCCGAGGAACTCGGCGGTGTACGGATTGAAGTAGCGCATCTCGCCGCGGCGCTCGCCCGGTGGCGGGGTGAACCAGACGCGGGCGGCGTTACCGTTGTCGGTCTCCACGGAGAGCATCGAAACTTTTTTGCCCGACGCGGTTTCGATGTGCTCCACCAGTTCGGCAGGCGGCAGCACGCCGGCGACCTGTTTTTCGACCTGCAACACGGACGGGTTGAGCGCACTCAGGATTTCATCCTGAAACGACACCGTCGCCCCGGTGATGCCCATCAGGGCCAGGACCAGCCCGGCGCTGATGCCGAAAAACCAGTGCAACTGGAACAGGGTTTTCTTCAACACGTCGCTCGCCTTGTTCGTTCAAATTAATTCGTCACGGCGCGCATTATGCCGTGGGTTGTCGAGAAACATTCTTTTTTACGCACAAAGGCCCCGTTCACGGTATGAACGGGGCCTGGTCAACCCACCCATCTCTGTAGGAGCCAGCTTGCTGGCGAAGGTCGTTAACGTTAACGCGGTAAACCTGATTCACCGTGCCGTACTTGAGTCCTTCGCGAGCGGGCTCGCTCCTACAGGGACTGCATCAGAAGTGGAAGTTGGTGCTCAGCAAGGCGGTACGACCGGCCGCCTGGTTGGCGAAGTGAGTCGAGAACGCTTTGTCGTAGTAGGTTTCGTTGGTCAGGTTCTGCACGTTCAGTTGCAGGTCGACGTTTTTGCTCAGTTTGTAGGCGGCCATTGCGTCGTAGCGAACGTAGGAATCGACCATGGTGGTGTTGGCGGCACTGCCGAATACGTCGTCGACATAGAACGCACCGCCACCGATGGTCAGCTTCGGCGTGACTTGGTAGGTCGTCCACAGGCTGGCGCTGTTTTTCGGCGTGTTAGGCAGTTCGTTGCCGTCGTTGGCCGCGTTTGCCGGCAGGTCGCCACCGTCCACTTGCTCGCTGTCCATGTAGGCGTAACCGGCGAAGACTTGCCATTTGTCGGTGAGCTTGCCGCTGGCCGACAACTCGACACCTTGGACGCGGGTCTTACCGACGTTTTCATAGGTCGTGGTGTCGGTCTGCACACGTGCGTTGTCTTTTTCGGTGCGGAAGATATCGGCGGTCAGCGACAGGCGATTATTGAGCAGGTCCCACTTGGTACCGATTTCGTAGTTCTTGGTGGTTTCCGGCTCCAGGTCGCTGTTGAGCAGGTTGCCGTTGCGATCTGGCGTGCCGCCCAGCGGGTTGCCCTCGGAACCTTCGCCCAAGGTGTTGCCTGGTGGCGTGGCAGAGGTAGCGAAGGACGCATAGATGCTGCCGTTTTCAGCAGGTTTGTACACCACACCGAACTGACCGGTCACGAACTCGCTGGTGTCATCGCCCTTGGACGTGGTCACGCTCGAACCGTTGAAGGTTTTGTAGTCAGTGCTGAAATGGTCATAGCGCAGGCCCATGTTCACCAGCCACTGCTCGGACAGCGTCAGGGTGTCGAACACGTACAGTGCGTAAGTGTCGGCCTTGGTGTCGGTGCCGGCGTAGTTGCGCGAGATGGCACCGTTCCACGGGTCGTTCTGGGTCGGATTGGACAGCGACGTGCAGTTGTAGCCGCTTGGCGCGCCGATCAGGGCAGGGGAGCAGTTGGTGGTCACCGCTGCCGTACCCGGCGTGGTGTCGGTGTTGACGTTGTACGAGGACTTATCAGCTTCCTCGTGAGTGTATTCAACGCCCGTGGAGAAGCTGTTCTTGAAGCCAGCGATGTACACATCACCAAACAGGTCGGTCTGGTTGGTGGTGGTCTCGGTGTTGCTCACGCGGGTGTTCGCCCGGCGCCAGACGCTGCCGTTGTTGACGTTGCCCTTGCTGTCGTCCGGCTGGGTCAGGATGTAGTCCTGCATGCTGGTGCCGTGGCGCAGGGTGTTCTTGATGGTCAGCGCGTCGCTCAGGTCGTGCTCGATGGCGAACGTCGCGGTGTCGGTGCGGCCCTTGCGGAAATCGCGGTCGGTCAGACCATAGAAATTGCTGTCGCTGCCGCCACCGGTGCTCGGTTTGTCCGGGTTGGACTTGGTACGCGCAGCCGAGCCTCCGACCGGAATGGAGTACGGAATGCCCGAATCCGGCGTGTCGTTGCTTTCGAGGTGGTAGTAGTCGAGGTTGACGCGGGTGTCGGTGCCCAGGCCGAAGGCCAGGGACGGTGCCACGCCCCAACGGTCGTAGTCGACGCTGTCGCGACCGGCGACATTACTCTCGTGGCTCATCAGGTTCAGGCGGCCAGCGGCGGTGTCGGTGAACTGGTAGTTGCCGTCGAAGGTGTAGCGCTGGGTCTGGTCCGAACCCCAGGTGAAACCACCGTCGAGCGAATCGCCCAGGTGCGCTTTCTTGCTGACCAGGTTGATGCTGCCGCCGGCTGCGCCACGGCCGCCGATGGCGGAGTTCGGACCCTTGCTGACTTCGATCGATTCCACGGCGAAGATCTCGCGGCTCTGGGAGCCGGTGTCGCGCACGCCGTCGAGGTAGGTGTCGCCCTGGGCGTCGAAGCCGCGGATGAACGGACGGTCGCCCTGGGGGTTGCCGCCTTCACCGGCACCGAAGGTGATGCCCGGAACGGTGCGCAAGGCGTCTTGCAGGTTGAGCGAGCCGGTGTCTTTCAACACCTGCTGTGGAACCACGGTCACTGAGCGCGGCGTGTCGACCAGCGGTGCGGTGTACTTGGGCGAGGAGGCTTTCTCGACGTTGTAGGTCGTCTCGTCCTGGGCTTCGCCGGTGATGGCGGTAGCGCCCAGAGAAATCACATTACTCGGTGCTTTTTCGTCGGTTTTTTCCGCCGCGAATACCATGTGGCCCGCGGAACCGGCAGTGATCGCCATGCCGATGGCCGATGCGAGCAAACGTGGTGAACTGACCGGTACTTGTGGTTGTTGACGTGACATTTGAGTGACCCCTCCCCCAGGATTTGAGGCGGCGAAATATAGGGTAAATAGGTATTCGTAACAATTGCGAAATATTACTATTTGCACTGAATTTACATTCTTTACAATTTGTCCTTACGGTTTTTGCTGACTCATCCGTCCACAGTGTTTTACATGGGCAATAAGAATCAATACCATTGGCACTCCTTGTTTGTCAGGTGTCATTGCCATGCTGTTGCACATTCCCGGCCTGTTCGAAAAAGACGAAGTGCGGCGCATCCGCGAGGCTCTGGAACAAGCTGATTGGGCCGATGGCAAGATCACCGCCGGCTATCAGTCGGCCAAGGCCAAGCACAATTTGCAGCTGCCGGAAGGGCATCCACTGGCCAAGGAGATCGGCGCGGCGCTGCTGGAGCGGCTGTGGAATAACCCGCAATTCATGTCGGCAGCGCTGCCGCACAAAGTCTTTCCGCCGCTGGTGAATTGCTACACCGCCGGCGGCAGTTTTGACTTCCACATCGACAACGCGGTGCGTCAACCCAAGGGCAGCATCGAACGGGTGCGCACGGATTTATCCGCCACGCTGTTCTTCAGCGAGCCCGAGGATTACGACGGCGGCGAACTGGAAATCCAGGACACCTTCGGCACCCAACGGGTGAAGCTGCCCGCCGGCGACATGGTGTTGTACCCCGGCACCAGCCTGCACAAGGTCAATGCGGTGACGCGTGGTACGCGATTCGCTTCGTTCTTCTGGACCCAAAGCCTGGTGCGCGAAGACAGCCAGCGCGCCTTGCTGTTCGAGATGGACGGGGCCATCCAGCAACTGACCAGCGACTTGCCCGATCATCCATCGCTGGTGCGCCTGACGGGGACTTATCACAACCTGTTGCGCCGTTGGGTCGAGGTGTAAGTGGCGGATTTTCGGTTACGCCGCGAAGAAGTGCTTGACGGTGAGCGCCTGCGCTCGATGCTCGACGAAAGCCCGGCCCGAGCGGCGCAGGCGATCGTGATCGCTGCGCGTGAAGGTGAAGTCGAGGCGCAAGCGTTGCTCGGGCAGATCCTGCTCGACGGCCAGGGCATCGCCCAGGACCCGCCGCTGGCGCTGAGCTGGTTCGGCATCGCCGCGCGCCAGGGGCACCTGATGGCGCGCAACATGCTCGGCCGTTGTCATGAGCACGGCTGGGGTTGCACCGCCGATGCGGCGGTCGCGGCCCGGCATTATCGCGTCGCAGCGCAGGGCGGGCTGGATTGGGCGATGTACAACTACGCCAACCTGTTAGCCACCGGGCGCGGGGTCAACCAGGATCCGGCGCTGGCGTTCAGCTTTTATGAGCGCGCAGCTCACCTGGGGCATGCCAAGTCGATGAACCTGCTGGGTCGGTATCTGGAAGAGGGGCGGGTGTGTCCGCTGGATTTGCGCGGGGCTCGTGACTGGTATCGACGCTCGGCTGAAGGCGGGGATTTTCGCGGGCAGTTCAGCTATGCCGCGGTGTTGGCCTACACCGGGCAGATCGATGAAGCACTGGATTGGTTGCGCAAGGCGTTGGCAGGCGGCAACCTGAAGTTTTTGCAGGTGGCGAGCCAGTCGCTGGCCAGTGCGAACGATCCACGAATTGGTGCGCTGGCGGCTGAGTATCTCGAGCGCGCCACTCAACTCGGACAGGATCACGGCCCTCTGTAGGAGCTGGCTTGCCAGCGATAATCTAAAGAACATCGCATACAACCTGCAGAAACGCGCCATCGTTGGCCGCCTTCGCTGGCAAGCCAGCTCCTACAGGTGGGATGTGCAAACAAAATGACAGGCACAAAAAAGCCCATGACGCGTCATGGGCTTTTTGATTTTTGCGTGAAGTACTTACACGTAGAACGATTTCAGCGGCGGGAAGCCATTGAATTCGACGGCGCTGTAGCTGGTGGTGTACGCACCGGTCGACAGCCAGTACAGGCGATCACCGATGGCCAGGTTCAGCGGCAGGCCGTACTTGTAGTTTTCGTACATGATGTCGGCGCTGTCGCAAGTCGGGCCGGCGATGACCACTTCTTCCATCTCGCCTTTCTTCTCGGTCCAGATCGGGAACTTGATCGCTTCGTCCATGGTTTCGATCAGGCCGGAGAACTTGCCCACATCCGTGTACACCCAACGCTCGACGGCGGTGCGGGATTTACGGGCAACCAATACCACCTCACTGACCAGGATGCCGGCGTTGGCGATCAACGAACGGCCCGGCTCGAGGATGATTTCCGGCAGGTCATCACCGAAGTCTTCCTTGAGGAAACGGATGATTTCCTCGGCGTAGGTTTCCAGACTGTTGGTGCGGGTGATGTAGTTGGCCGGGAAGCCGCCGCCCATGTTGATCAGCTTCAGGTGGATGCCGTCTTCTTCTTTCAGGCGTTCGAAGATCACTTTGACCTTGGCGATCGCCGCGTCCCAGACGCTGATGTCGCGCTGCTGCGAGCCGACGTGGAACGAGATGCCGTAAGGCACCAGGCCCAGGTCGCGAGCGAGGATCAGCAGGTCCATGGCCATGTCGGTCTGGCAGCCGAATTTACGCGACAGCGGCCAGTCAGCGGTGGTCGAGCCTTCGGTCAGGATGCGCACGTAGACTTTCGAGCCAGGCGCGGCCTTGGCGATGTTGCGCAGGTCGGCTTCGGAATCGGTGGCGAACAGGCGCACGCCCTTCTCGTAGAAGTAGCGGATGTCCTTGGATTTCTTGATGGTGTTGCCGTAGCTGATGTGGTCGGCGCTGACGCCGCGATCCAGCACTTTGTCCAGCTCATAGATAGAGGCGATGTCGAAGCTCGAGCCTTTCTCTTTGAGCAGGTCGATGATCTCGACGGCCGGGTTGGCCTTGACCGCGTAGTAAACCTTGGCGAATTCGAAACCGGCACGCAGGTCGTCATAGGCCTGGGCAATCATCGCGGTGTCGATCACCACGAACGGGGTTTCCTGTTTGTCGGCGAACGCCTTCATTTTCTGAAAGGTTTCGCGCGCGAAATAGTCTTCGACCTGGATCGACATACTTGGGAGCTCCTAATGGCAAACGAGTAAAAACAATGGGTGCAAATGAACGTCCTCCGTATCCCCACTTTGGTTCGCCTACTTCCCAAGGCATGTCGCCGAAAGCAAAAAGGCCATGGGAGTTGCGCCCTTGGCCTTGCTGTCTCGTCGTCAGTACTTGAGCCGGATGGATCGTTTCCAGCATGGACGTTCGGCGCGAACTTTAGGGCGTGAGGGGCCTGAGATCAACAAAAAATGTCGCGTTTTTGCACTCTTCTGACGCGCGTGACGGGCAGCACCCTTTGTAACCGACTCAGATGACAGTCGGATGTTCCCGAACAATTGTGAAGTGTTAAACATACCTGCACGTTCGCAGCTTTTGCTCGCCAAGTCGCTTGAAAGTACATTGGCTGCAACTTCGGCGATGTTAGGTGCGAGAAGGGCATTTCGGAGTGTGTTTCAGCTTTTGCGACTGGCGTTTCAGGGGGGCTTTTGCGCGAGTGTGTGTTGATATTTTTTTCCGGTCTGCTCAACACAAAAAAATCGCCGAATAACACCCCCCTGTCGGAGCCGGCTTGCCGGCGAAAGCGATCTGGCAGGCGAAATCTTTATCGTCTTGTCCATCGCCTTCGCCGGCAAGCCGGCTCCTACAGGTTTAATGTCCTAGCTGGCGACTACCTCGGCCGGCGAAACGATGCTGGTTTTCATCCCTCGCGAGCGTCCTGAACTTAAATAAGCCGCAATCGACTCCTGCGTCACCTCGCCAAGGAACACCCGCTCGGCATCCATCACCGGCAACCAGGCCCGGTTGAACTCGTACATGCGCGACAGCAGGATGCGCAAATGCTCGTCGTAGGCGGCGGTGGCGTTGAACTCGCGCAAGTACTGCGCGCTGGTGCCAGTCTGACGGTGCAGGTCGCGACGTCTTACATAGCCCAAGGCTTTATTCTCGGCGCAAGTGACTACCACATAACGGCGGTCATGCTCGTC
Source organism: Pseudomonas sp. NFX15 (assembly GCF_049132105.1). Classification (NCBI taxonomy): domain Bacteria; kingdom Pseudomonadati; phylum Pseudomonadota; class Gammaproteobacteria; order Pseudomonadales; family Pseudomonadaceae; genus Pseudomonas; species Pseudomonas sp. NFX15. The sequence goes on along the minus strand of NZ_JAFMPV010000022.1, from coordinate 31,861 downwards.
CATCAACTCCAGCGCTTCGGCAACAGTCGTTTCCGGGCTGACTGACGGCGCGTTGTCCGCCGCGTCCTCGGCCTTGACCAACAACAGGCGTTTGAGCGTGCTGTCCTGGCCGACGAAGTTGCTGACAAACTCATCCGCCGGGTGGGCGAGCAAGGTGTCCGGATGATCGATTTGCAGTAGCTTGCCGGCACGGAAGATCGCGATCTTGTCGCCGAGCTTGATCGCTTCGTCGATGTCATGGCTGACCATGATCACGGTTTTGTTCAGCGCCCGCTGCATCTCGAAGAACTCGTTCTGGATCATCTCGCGGTTGATCGGGTCGACCGCACCGAACGGTTCATCCATTAATAGCAGCGGCGCATCCGCCGCCAGGGCGCGAATCACGCCGATCCGCTGCTGCTGGCCACCGGACAATTCCCGTGGATAGCGATGCAGGTACTGCTTGGGTTCGAGCTTGATCATGCTCATCAACTCGCGGGCGCGGTCGTGGCATTTCTGTTTGTCCCAGCCGAGCAGCTTCGGTACGACCACGATGTTCTCTTCGATGGTCATGTTCGGGAACAGGCCGATCTGCTGGATCACGTAGCCGATGTTGCGGCGCAGCGTCACTTCGTCGAGGCCGGTGGTGTCTTCGCCGTTGATCAGAATCTTGCCCGAGGTCGGCTTGATCAGGCGGTTGATCATTTTCAGCGTGGTGCTTTTGCCGCAACCCGATGGCCCGAGGAACACGCAGATTTCGCCTTCATTGACGGTCAGGCTCACCGAGTCCACGGCTTTCACATCTTTGCCGTTGCTTTGGAAAGTCTTGCTGAGGTTTTGAAGTTCGATCATTTCAGGAGTCCTTTTGGAGTCAACTGGCGTTGCAGCACTTGCAGCACGAGGTCGGCGATGATCGCCAGCACGCTGACCAGCACCGCACCGACGATCAGCATCGACATGTCGCTACGGCTGATGGACGCGAGGATAAGTACACCGAGGCCACCGGCACCAATGGTGGCAGCGATGGTCATCACGCCGATGTTCATGACCACCGCGGTGCGCACACCGGCGAGGATCACCGGCACGGCGATGGGCAACTCGACCATGCGCAGGCGCTGGCCGAAAGTCATGCCGATGCCGCGTGCAGCTTCGCGGATGCCCGGCTCGACACTGGTCAGCGCCAGGTAGGTGTTACGCATGATCGGCAGCAATGAATAAAGGAACACGGCGGTGATCGCCGGCATCGGCCCCAGGCCTTGGCCGAAGGTCGAGTACACGGGCAACAGCAAGCCGAACAACGCAATCGACGGGATCGTCAGCAGCACCGTGGCGCTGGCCTGCAACGGACCGGCGAGCGCCGGGAACCGCGTCATCAGGATGCCCAGCGGCACGCCGACCAGGATCGCCAGGCTCACGGCGACCCCAACCAGGGTGATGTGTTGCCAGGTCAGGTGCAGCACTTGCCCCCAGTCGAGATGGGAAAAGGCGTTGAGAAAATCCATAACGTCTGCTCCTCAGTTCAGTGGATGTTGGCGCAGGAAATCGGCGGCAACGGATGACGGGCTCTGGTGGTCGACGTCGACCCGGGCGTTGAGTTGGCGCATGGTTTCGTCGTCGAAAAGCTCGGCCAGTGGCTTGAGTTGTTCGGCGAGTTTCGGGTGCGCATCGAGATACGCCTGACGTATCACTGGCGCGGCGGTGTAGTCGGGGAAGTAGTGCTTGTCGTCTGCCAGCAGCTTGAGCTTGAACGCGCTCAAGCGACCGTCGGTGGTGTAGACCAGACCGGCAAACACCTGGCCATTGCGCAGGGCGGTGTAGACCAGGCCGGCGTCCATCTGCCGGATGTTCTTGCGGGTCAGGTCCATGTCGTAGAGCTTGACCATGCCGGCCAGGCCGTCGGAGCGATTGGCAAACTCGGTGTCCAGCGCCACCAGCGGATTGTCCTTGGCCTCGGCGCGCAACACGCGGTCGAGATCACTGATAGTTTGGACCTGCGGGTACTCGGCAGCGATTTTTTCCGGCAGCGCCAGTGCGTAGGTGTTGCTGAATTTCGATGGCGAGAGCCAGGCCAGGCCTTTCTTCGCGTCCAGCTCAGTGACCCGGGCCAACGACTGCTGGCTGTCGAGTTTTTCCGTGACATGGTTGTAGGACACCAGCGACACACCGGTGTATTCCCAGACCATGTCCAGTTGACCACTTTCCTGGGCACTGCGGGCCAGGTTGCTGCCCAGGCCACCGGTGACCTGAGCGTCATAACCCTGGGTGCGCAGGTATTGGGCGGTGATTTCCGCCAGCAGGGTCTGTTCGGTGAACACCCGGGCGCCGATGCGAATCAGCGGTTTTTCCGCAGCCTGGGCAAATCCTGCGCACAGCAGGACGCAGCCTAGTAAAAAGCTCGATGTTTTCATGACGATTCCTTTGCCGGGGCTTAAGACGGGCGCAAGCCGCGTTCGAGCCAGAGGCGACTGCCGAGGGTGACCAAGCCGTCCAGCAACAAGGCCAGCAACGCGGTACACGCGGCGCCGAGCAGCAACTGCGGCTGATTGTTCAGGGCAATGCCGGGGAAGATCAGGCTGCCAAGGCTGTTGGCGCCGATCAGGAACGCCAGCGGCGCCGTCCCGACGTTGATCGCCAAGGCCACGCGCACGCCACCGATGATGATCGGCACGGCGTTCGGCAACTCGACTTTCCACAGCACCTGGCGCGGCGTCATGCCGATGCCGACGGCGGCCTCCTTGAGTGAGCCCTGGACGTTTTTCAGGCCTTCATAGGTATTGCGCACGATGGGCAGCAACGAAGCGAGAAACAAGGCGAAGATGGCCGGGCCACTGCCGATGCCGAGGATGCCGAGGGCGATGGCCAGGACGGCCAGGGGTGGAACGGTGTTGCCGATATTGAAGAACTGCATGAAGCGTTCAGCGCGACCAACCATCGAGGGGCGGCTGAGGAAGATGCCGGCAGGAATGCCCACGACGAGGGCCGCCAGCATGGAGGCGAGGACGAGAATCAGATGAGCTTGCAGGTAAAACAACAAATCGTCGCGGTAGTGTTCGATCGTGTTGATGCCGATCCAATGGATCAGCAGGGCCAGGAGAGCGATTACCAGCGCGCCTCCCATCAGCCCTTTGCCATAGCGGATAGCCACAGGCGGACTCCTTTTTTTCAGTCGGCGAACACTTTTCCGTGTGGCAACGCCATTCCTGGCTGCCGGAAAAATGATCGCGATAAGCAGCTCGCCCGCGCCGGCAAAGCGGCATGAAAACGAACCATGAGCACAGCCTCGTCAGGCTGAATTGCAGGTGTTTCTAGCCCCCGACGAGTGGTCGTAACGAGGGAATGGACGTCTCCGTGCTTTAAAAGGTTCCCATCTGCGGCAGCATTTGGCCACCCTTAATGTGCTCAACGGTTCGGTTCCTGGACAAACTTGGGCTATAATCTGCGCCCTTTTTTGAATCACCTGCCAGGCGATTTCCCATGACCAAACAGGCCGCCGAAGTCGCGAAACGCCGCACTTTCGCCATCATTTCCCACCCCGATGCCGGTAAGACCACCATCACCGAGAAGCTCCTGCTGATGGGCAAGGCGATTGCGGTAGCCGGTACGGTGAAGTCGCGTAAGTCCGACCGCCATGCCACCTCCGACTGGATGGAAATGGAAAAACAACGGGGTATTTCCATTACCACGTCGGTCATGCAGTTCCCGTATCGCGAGCACATGATCAACCTGCTCGACACCCCGGGCCACGAAGACTTCTCCGAAGACACCTACCGCACCCTGACCGCGGTCGACTCGGCACTGATGGTCCTTGACGGCGGTAAAGGTGTAGAGCCACGGACCATCGCCCTGATGGACGTCTGCCGTCTGCGTGACACGCCGATCGTCAGCTTCATCAACAAACTCGACCGTGACATCCGCGACCCGATCGAACTGCTCGACGAAATCGAAGCGGTCTTGAAGATCAAGGCTGCGCCGATCACCTGGCCGATTGGTTGCTACCGTGACTTCAAAGGCGTGTACCACCTCGCCGATGACTACATCATCGTGTACACCGCCGGTCACGGCCACGAACGCACTGAAACCAAAATCATCGAGAAACTCGACTCCGACGAGGCGCGCGCGCACCTGGGTGACGAATACGAGCGCTTCATCGAGCAGCTGGAGCTGGTGCAGGGCGCCTGCCACGCATTCAACCAGCAGGAGTTCCTCGACGGTCAACTGACCCCGGTGTTCTTCGGTACCGCGCTGGGCAACTTCGGAGTCGACCACGTGCTCGACGCCGTCGTCGATTGGGCACCACGCCCACTGGCCCGGGTGGCCAACGAGCGCACCGTGGAGCCGGTGGAAGAGAAGTTCTCGGGCTTCATCTTCAAGATCCAGGCGAACATGGACCCCAAACACCGCGACCGCATCGCCTTCATGCGTATCTGCTCCGGCAAGTACGAGAAAGGCATGAAGATGCGCCACGTGCGTACCGGCAAGGACGTACGGATCGGCGACGCGCTGACCTTCTTCTCCTCGGAGCGTGAGCAACTGGAAGAAGCGTTTGCCGGCGACATCATCGGTCTGCACAACCACGGCACCATCCAGATCGGCGACACCTTCAGCGAAGGCGAAGTCCTGGGTTTCACCGGCATCCCGCACTTCGCCCCGGAACTGTTCCGTCGCGTACGCCTGAAAGATCCGCTGAAATCCAAGCAACTGCGCCAAGGCCTGCAACAACTGGCCGAAGAAGGCGCGACCCAGGTGTTCTTCCCGGAACGCAGCAACGACATCATCCTCGGCGCCGTCGGTGTGCTGCAGTTCGATGTGGTCGCCAGCCGCTTGAAAGAGGAATACAAGGTCGAGTGCTCGTACGAGCCAATCACCGTTTACTCGGCACGCTGGATCGAATGCAGCGACAAGAAGAAGCTCGAGGAATTCTCCAACAAGGCCGTGGAAAACCTGGCACTGGACGGCGGCGGTCACCTGACCTACCTCGCGCCAACGCGTGTCAACCTGGCCCTGATGGAAGAGCGCTGGCCGGACGTGAAATTCCGTGCGACGCGTGAGCACCATTAAGCGCTGAGTTGAAATACCCAAAAGCCCCGTTGCGAAAGCTGCGGGGTTGTTTATTACCTGGCGCAATTCTCTGTAGGAGCGAGCCTGCTCGCGATGATTCCAGCCGCGCTGCGTTAATCCAGACGGAGCGCGTCATCGTTAGCGTCTATCGCGAGCAGGCTCGCGCCTACAGTTAGTGGAATCGTGAATAACCCTTATTCCAAACCAATCTCCCAGCCCAACGCATTTTTCCCAACTCGATAGCGTCCAATCTGGAGAACCCGGCTGATCGGAACTAGATTTCATTCAGCGCCAGACAGGCACTTCACGAAAGGAAGGAATCGGCTATGAACAGGTTGTTTCGCGTTTTACTGCTGTTGAAGGTGTTGGTGATGCTCTCGCTCGGATCCTCGATGGCGTGGGCCGAGTGCACCCAGCATGGGGAGCAGGCGTCGAGCGGGCAGGCGGGTTACGCGGGGCTGATGCTTGCCAAGTCTGAATCCGAACCTGGAGATCAGGGGCAGGGTGGTTCCGACAACGGTGATGATTCGACCACCGACGAGCCCGATTCCGATGATGAAGACGACGGCGACAGCCAGTCGTAGTCGCTCAATTGCGGAGCAAAGAAAACCCCTTCTACCTGACTGATGCGCAGCCGGGTGGGAAGGGGTTGGTTAACGCTTAAGTAACCCTGTGGGAGCGAGCCTGCTCGCGATGGACGTCAACGATAACGCGGGACCTATGGATGTCCGCGTCGTCTGGACGTTTTTCGCGAGCAGGCTCGCTCCCACAGTTTTTATGCCGCGCCGTCGAGGAATTGCTCGGCGTAGTGGCAAGCCACCTGCCGGTTGTCGAGCAGGCGCAGGGCCGGTTCTTCAGTGCTGCAACGCTCGGTGGCGTACGGACAGCGCTTGTGGAATGCGCAGCCCGGTGGCGGGTTCAACGGGTTTGGCAACTCGCCGACGATCTTGATCTTCGGCTTGTTCGGGTCCGGGTGAATGGTCGGTGTGGCCGACAGCAGCGCCTGGGTATACGGATGCAGGGGGCGCTCGTAGATGTCGTTCTTCGGACCCATTTCCACCGGGCGGCCGAGGTACATCACCATCACATCATCAGCCACGTGCTGCACCACCGCCAGGTTGTGCGAGATGAACACGTAGGCGGTGTTGAACTCTTGCTGCAGGTCCATGAACAGGTTCAGCACCTGCGCCTGGATCGACACGTCGAGTGCCGAGGTCGGTTCGTCCGCCACCAGCACTTTCGGTTGCAGCATCATCGCCCGGGCCAGGGCGATCCGCTGGCGCTGACCGCCAGAGAACATGTGCGGATAACGCTGGTAGTGCTCAGGACGCAAGCCCACCTGCTTCATCATCGCCTGGACTTTTTCGCGACGTTCGGCGGCGGAAAGGTTGGTGTTGATCAGCAGCGGTTCAGCCAGTTGGTCACCGACTTTCTGCCGCGGGTTCAACGACGCGTACGGGCTCTGGAACACCATCTGCACGTCTTTGCGCAGTTGCTTGCGCTGGGCCTTGTCGGCACCGGCGACTTCTTGTCCTGCGATTTTCAAGGAGCCGGAGGACGGCTCTTCGATCAGCGTCAGGGCGCGGGCCAGGGTGGATTTGCCGCAGCCCGACTCACCGACGACGGCGAGGGTCTTGCCGGCCTCCAGTTCGAACGACACGCCGTTGAGGGCGCGCACGGTGGCGTGGCCCTTGAACATGCCGCGGGACACTTCGTAGTGACGGGTCAGGTCGCGGGCGGTAAGAACGACGGCCATTACGCCACCTCCTGGTTCAGCGGGTAGAAGCAGCGGGCGAGGCTGTTGCTTTTCGGGTCAAGGGCCGGGCGTTGCTGGCGGCAATTGTCTTTGACGTACGGGCAGCGCGGCGACAGCAGGCAACCCTGCGGACGGTCGTAGCGACCGGGCACGATGCCGGGCAGAGTCGACAGGCGCGAGGCACCGAGGCTGTGTTCCGGAATCGCCTTGAGCAGCGCTTCGCTGTACGGGTGCGCGGGAATGTCGAACAGTTGTGGCACCTGACCGACTTCGACCGCTTGGCCGGCGTACATCACGCACACGCGCTGGGCGGTTTCGGCCACGACCGCGAGGTCGTGGGTGATCAGCACCAGGCCCATGTTCTGCTCTTTCTGCAACGCCAGCAGCAGGTCCATGATCTGCGCTTGAATCGTCACGTCCAGTGCCGTGGTCGGTTCGTCGGCGATCAGCAGTTTCGGCTCGCCGGCAATCGCCATGGCGATGGCGACACGCTGGCTCATACCGCCGGAGAGCTGATGCGGGTAGGCGTCCATGCGGCTGGCCGCGCCCGGGATTTCAACTTTTTCCAGCAGTTCGATGGCGCGCTTGCGGGCGGCCTTGCCGGACATCTTCAGGTGCAGGCGCAGCACTTCCTCGATCTGGAAACCGACGGTGTAGCTCGGGTTCAGCGCGGTCATCGGGTCCTGGAAGACCATCGACAGGTCTTTGCCGACAATCTGCCGCCGCTGGCGATTGTTCAGCTTGAGCATGTCCTTGCCGTCAAAGCTGAGCGCGTCGGCGGTAACGATGCCGGGGTGCTCGATCAGGCCCATCAGCGCCATCATGGTCACGGACTTGCCGGAACCGGACTCGCCAACGATGGCCAGGACTTCGCCCTTGTCGACTTTCAGGTCGAGGCCGTCGACCACTGGCGTGGCGTTCTTGTCGCCGAAGCGAACGTTGAGATTCTTGATTTCTAACAGTGACATGGGAATCTCCTCAGGCGGCGTTCTTGAGTTTCGGGTCCAGCGCATCGCGCAGGCCGTCACCCATCAAGTTGATTGCCAGCACGCTGAGCAAAATGGTCAGGCCAGGCAGGCTCACCACCCACCAGGCGCGTTCGATGTAGTCGCGGGCCGAAGCCAGCATGGTGCCCCACTCAGGGGTTGGCGGTTGTACGCCAAGGCCGAGGAAGCCCAGGGCGGCGGCATCGAGGATCGCCGAGGAGAAGCTCAGGGTGGCCTGAACGATCAGCGGCGCCATGCAGTTGGGCAGCACGGTGACGAACATCAGGCGCGGCAGGCCGGCACCGGCCAGGCGCGCAGCGGTCACGTAGTCGCGGTTCAGCTCGCCCATCACCGCCGCGCGGGTCAGACGAACGTAGGACGGCAGGGACACCACGGCGATAGCAATGATGGTGTTGATCAGGCCAGGGCCGAGGATGGCGACAATCGCCACCGCCAGCAGCAGCGATGGCAGGGCCAGCATGATGTCCATCAGGCGCATGATGGTCGGGCCGAGCACGCGCGGGTAGAAGCCGGCGAACAGGCCCAGCAGGATGCCCGGGATCAGCGACATCACCACTGACGACAAGCCGATCAGCAGCGACAAACGCGAACCCTGGATCAGGCGCGACAGCAAGTCGCGGCCCAGTTCGTCAGTACCGAGCAGGAATTGCAGTTGCCCGCCTTCCAGCCAGGCTGGCGGCGTCAGCAGGAAGTCGCGGTACTGCTCGCTTGGATCGTGCGGGGCGACCCACGGGGCGAAGATGGCGCAGAAAATCACCAGCAACATGAACATCAGGCCGGCGACGGCGCCTTTGTTCTTGGAGAACGCTTGCCAGAATTCTTTGTACGGGGACGGGTACAGCAGGCTTTGATCGACTGCTACCGATGGAATTGGAGTGGTCATGGTCATGATCTCAGCGCTGATGACGGATGCGTGGGTTGGCAAAGCCGTAGAGGATGTCCACGACGAAGTTCACCAGGATCACCAGGCAGGCGATTAACAGGATGCCGTTTTGCACGACGGGATAGTCTCGGGCGCCAATGGCTTCGATCAGCCATTTGCCGATGCCGGGCCACGAGAAAATGGTTTCGGTCAGGACCGCACCGGCCAGCAGGGTGCCGACTTGCAGGCCGACCACGGTCAGTACCGGAATCAGCGCGTTACGCAAACCGTGCACGAACACCACGCGCGAAGGTGACAGGCCCTTGGCCTTGGCGGTGCGGATGTAGTCTTCACGCAGCACTTCGAGCATCGACGAGCGGGTCATCCGGGCGATCACCGCCAGCGGGATGGTACCCAGCACGATGGCCGGAAGGATCAGGTGATGCAGGGCGTCGAAGAACGCGCCGACGTCATCGGCCAGCAGCGTGTCGATCAGCATGAAGCCGGTGCGCGGCTCGATGTCGTAGAGCAGGTCGATGCGCCCGGACACTGGCGTCCAGCCCAGGCCTACCGAGAAGAACATGATCAGGATCAGGCCCCACCAGAAGATCGGCATCGAGTATCCCGCGAGTGAGATACCCATGACCCCATGATCGAACAGGGACCCTCGCTTGAGTGCCGCGATCACCCCGGCCAACAGTCCCAGGACGCCGGCGAACAACAGGGCGGCCATGGACAGTTCCAGGGTCGCGGGGAACAGGGAGGTGAATTCGGTCCAGACGCTTTCACGGGTACGCAGGGATTCCCCGAGGTCGCCGTGGGCCAGTTTGCCGATGTAATCCAGGTACTGGGCATACAGGGGTTTGTTCAGACCTAGGCGTTCCATTGCCTGAGCGTGCATTTCGGGGTCGACTCTGCGTTCGCCCATCATGACTTCCACGGGGTCGCCAGGGATCATGCGAATCAACGCGAATGTCAGCAAGGTGATGCCGAAAAACGTGGGGATCAGTAATCCCAGTCGGCGGGCAATAAAACTAAACATCGTAAGGTGTACCTCATCAGCCGGTTAGGCGTGCCCGGCATTTCTGTGTTCAGGAATGCCGGGAGTTTTCTTATCTACTTCACCTGGGTGGTGGCGAAGTTATTCGTGGTGAGGGGGCTAATGTGATAGCCCTCTACGTTGTTGCGCATTGCGGTAAACATTCTAGTGTGTGCGAGGCTGATCCATGGCTGGTCCTGGTTAAAAATAACCTGTGCCTGCTCATAAAGCGCCGCTCGCTCGGCCGGGTCGGTCTTCTCGCGGGCCTGGTCAAGCAGTGCCTGGAACTTGTCATTGCACCAGCGTGCGTAGTTTTCCCCGTTCTTGGCCGCTTCACAACTGAGCATAGGCGTCAGGAAGTTATCCGGATCACCGTTATCGCCCGCCCATCCGGCGGCCACCATGTCGTGTTCACCGTTTTTCGCCCGCTTGAGCATCTCACCCCACTCCATCACGCGGATGTCGAGCTTGATCCCGACCTTGGCCAGGTCGGCTTGCATCATTTGTGCAGCGAGCATCGGGTTCGGGTTGGTCGCACCGCCACCGTTGCGGGTGAACAGGGTAAACACGGTGCCTTCCGGCACGCCGGCTTCCTTGAGCAGGGCGCGGGCTTTGTCGAGGTCGTGGGCCGGGTTTTTCAGGCTGTGGTTGTAGCCCAGCAGGGTGTCAGGGTACGGGTTGACCGCCACGGTGGCGTTGCCCTTGCCAAACAGCGCGTTGACCGCCGCTTCCTTGTCGAAGGCGATGTCGATGGCTTTGCGCACCCGCACGTCACTCATGTACTTGTGTGACGTGTTCATGGCGATGTACGAAACCGTCATCGCGTTCATCTCGTCGACTTTCAGGTTCGAGTCTTTTTTGATGCTCGGAATGTCATCGGGTTTGGGGTACAGCGCGACCTGGCACTCGTTGGCCTTGAGCTTTTGCAGGCGCACGTTGTTGTCGGTGGCGATGGCCAGGATCAGTGCGTCAGCCGGCGGCTTGCCGCGGAAGTAGTCCGGGTTGGCCTTGAAGCGAACCTGGGCGTCCTTGTTGTAGCGCTGGAACACGAACGGGCCGGTGCCGACCGGTTTGTTGTTCAGATCACCGGTCTTGTTGGCCTTGAGCAACTGGTCGGCGTATTCGGCGGAGTAGATCGATGAGAAAGCCATGGCGATGTCGGCCAGGAACGGCGCTTCACGACGGGTCAGGGTGAACTTGACCGTGTGGTCGTCGACTTTCTCGACGCTTTTCAGCAGTTCCTTGAAGCCCATGCTTTCAAAGTACGGGAAGCCCACGCTCGACAGCTTGTGCCACGGATGATTCGGGTCCAGCTGACGCTGGAAGCTCCAGACCACGTCGTCGGCATTCATGTCGCGGGTCGGCTTGAAGTATTCGGTGGTGTGGAACTTGACGCCTTTGCGCAGGTGGAACGTGTAGCTCAAGCCGTCGTCACTGATGTCCCAGGACTCGGCCAGCGCCGGAATCACTTCGGTGGTGCCGGGCTTGAAGTCGGCCAGGCGGTTGAAGATGGTTTCAGCCGCGGCGTCGGCGGTGACTGCAGTCGTGTACAGGGCTGTATCGAAGCCTTCCGGACTGTTTTCGGTACACACCACCAGGGGCTTGGCCGAGACACCGACAGCGACACTGAGCAACGCGGCCGCGATGGCCGCACGTAGGGGAAGCATTTTCATCAAGAACCCTCTGCAATCAGTTGAAGGACAAAAACCGAACGGCCGATTCGTCATTGAATCAGCCGTTCGGCACGGGCATTACAGGATGTTGAACGGAATGGTGGTCACGAGACGGAACTCGTTGATGCTGCCATCGCCCTGGTTTTCACTGGCGCGGTGAGCGGTGTAGGTCGCGCGAACAGTGGTGGCCTTGAGTGGGCCGCTCTGAATGGCGTACGTCGAACCGATGCCGTATTCGTAGTGGGTTTCGCCGTCCATGTTTTTCACGTCATAGGCGGTACCGGTGTAGTGAGTACCGTCGATGCCCCAGCCACGCGCCTGGTAGATGTTGAACTTCAGGCCTGGCACGCCGTATTCAGCCATGTTCAGGCCGTAGGCGATCTGGAAGGATTTCTCGTTCGGGCCGTTGAAGTCCGACAGCAGGGAGTTGGCCAGGTAGATGCCGTTGGTTTCGTGCAGGTAGTCGAAGTACTCGTTACCGTTAATTTCCTGGTACGAGAAGGTCAGGGTGTGAGCCTGGTGAGTCAGGCCAAACGACAGGGAACCGGCCTGGTTGTCGATTTCGCCCAGCAGTCTCTTACCTTCGTCGACGGTCTTGTAGTAGTTCAGGCCGGTGGTCAGGCTCAGTACCGAACTGTCACCCAACACGTGGCTGGCGCCGAAGTAGTACTGGTTCCACAGGTCTTCGGCCTGGGTGCCCCAGAGGCTGGTGGTCAGGCTGGCGAACGGCTGGTAGGTGATACCGGCGGTGTTCACGTGATCGGCCTCGGCGCTGCTGTTGCCGTACTCGGAGCGGAACTTGCTCAGGCTTTCTTCGGTACGCGGCGAAACGCGGTCAAAGGTCCCCAGGTCGAAAGCCAGGTTGTTCAGCTCTTCGCTGTGGACCGCGACGCCCTGGAAGCTCGAAGGCAGGGCACGGTTGCCGATGACATCGACTTGCGGGCTGCTGAAGTTCATGCGGCCGGCGGTCAGGGTGGTGTTGGAGACACGGGCCTTGACGTTGGCCAGACCCAGTTTGCTCCACTGGCCCTGGGCGTCGCCGCCTTCTTTGGTCAGGGTCCGGTTGTTGCCCGCGCCTGGACGAGAGCCCGGTGCGCCACCGTTGTTGGAGGCCAGGTTCTCGCGATCACGTTCCAGCGCGACGGCGTTGTAGGCGGCCACTTCAGTGCTGAAGCCGACAGTGCCTTCGGTGAAGCCTGAGTTGTACTTGACGATGGTGCCCTGGACCCAGTTGATTCGACGATCAGTCGGGGTCGCTACACCGTCTTTGCGGTAAGTGAACTTGCCACCGCGTTTGAGTTGCTCGTTGGCGTACCAGTTACGCGTGGTGCCGGTGATCGATTGGCCTTCGACGAAGCCGGTGGCTTCGCTTTGAGCGCTTTTTTCGTTGACGGTCACCGGGGTGAACGCCTGGCTTTGGGTTTCTGCGTAAGCCGTGGCGGTTACGCTGCTGATGGCCAGGGCCAATAACGCGGAATTGCTCAGTTTCATGGGTAAAGCTCCTTACTTTCTTTTTTTTATGCCGGTCTTTTTTTGTGATCCGGCTATTGGTGTAGAACTCATTCACGGCATCGCAAACGTTTGCTGTCCGCCAAATTGGCGAATAACGGCAAAGCGTCTGCGTGAGGGCGGAAAATCCGCCCCCCGGCATTTCTGGCTAATCGGTTATTTTTCTATGCTGACACCCGAGAACACATTGCGGCCGAACGGGCTCACCTTGAACCCTTCGATTTTGGCGCTCAGCGGCTGGTTGACCGTTGAGTGGGCGACGGGCGTGATCGGCACTTGCTGCTTGAGCAACTGCTGCGCCTGTTTGTAGAGCTGGGTGCGCTGGTCACGGTCAGTGACGACCTTGGCCTGCTTGATCAGCTTGTCGTAAGCCGGATCACACCACATGGAGTAGTTGTTGCCACCAATGGCATCGCAGCTGTACAGCGTGCCCAGCCAGTTGTCCGGATCACCGTTGTCACCGGTCCAGCCGATCAGGCTGATGTCGTGCTCGCCATTCTTGGTGCGCTTGATGTACTCGCCCCACTCATAGCTGACGATCTTGACCTTGAGGCCGATCTTCGCCCAGTCAGCCTGGAGCATCTCGGCCATCAACTTGGCATTGGGGTTGTACGGACGCTGGACCGGCATGGCCCAGAGGGTGATTTCGGTGCCTTCCTTGACGCCGGCGGCCTTGAGCAATTGCTTGGCTTTTTCCGGGTTGTAGGCGGCGTCCTTGATCGTGTCGTCGTAGGACCATTGGGTCGGCGGCATGGCGTTGACCGCCAGTTGCCCTGCGCCCTGGTACACGGCGTTGAGGATGCTTTGTTTGTTCACCGCCATGTCCAGCGCCTGGCGCACTTCAAGCTGGTCGAACGGCTTGTGGCGCACGTTGTAGGCGATGTAGCCGAGGTTGAAGCCGGGCTTCTCGATGAGCTTGAGCGCCGGGTCGTTCTTCAGCGCGGCGACATCGGCCGGGCGTGGGTGCAGGGTGATCTGGCACTCGTTGGCCTTGAGTTTCTGCACGCGCACCGAAGCGTCGGTGTTGATGGCGAAGATCAGGTTGTCGAGCTTGACCCGGCTCGGGTCCCAGTAGTGCTTGTTGCCGGTGTAGCGGATGTTCGAGTCTTTCTGGTAGCTCTTGAACACGAACGGCCCGGTGCCGATCGGCTTCTGGTTGATGTCGCTTGGCTTGCCTTCGGCCAGCAGTTTGTCGGCGTACTCAGCGGACAGGATGGCCGCGAAGCTCATGGCGATGTTCTGGATGAACGCGGCGTCGACGCTGTTGAGCGTGAAGACCACGGTCAGCGGCCCGGTCTTTTCGACCTTGGCGATGTTCTTGTTCAGGCTCATGCCGTTGAAATAGGGGAACTCGGTCGGATAAGCCTTACGGAAAGGTTGTTGCGGGTCGAGCATGCGATTGAATGTGAACAGCACGTCATCGGCGTTGAAGTCGCGGGTCGGCGTGAAGTACTGGGTAGTGTGAAACTTCACCCCTTCGCGCAGGTGGAAGGTGTACGTGAGGCCGTCCTCGGAAATATCCCAGCGCGTAGCCAGGCCTGGTACGACGTTGGTCGCGCCTTTCTCGAACTCTGCCAACCGGTTGTACAGCGGCTCGGCGGCGTCGTTGTCGGTCGCAGTGGTGTACTGCGCCGTGTCGAAACCGGCGGGGCTGCCTTCGGAGCAGAACACCAGGCTGTTGTTGGCGGCCTGGCTGATGGAGGTGGCGGCCAGCAGGCCGGTGCCCAGCAATGCGGATAAAACCAAGGTATGGCGCATAACGCTCCCTTTCCTCTCAAAGTGTTGTCAATGCGCCGCCGTCTCGTCCGTGAGGTCGAGGCATCATTGATTTCAATCCATGCGTGCAGCAATAACCGATGACCCACGCATGCACTGGTCGGATCCCGACGGTATGAGCCGCGGGTCCGGCAGTAAATACGTAGAGTCCTAAAGACTCGTAGGAAATGGCGACGCGTCCTAACCCGATGCTGTAGCCAGCCGCGGATTTGGATGTAGGCAAATTCCTGCTTTCTCGGTAGATAAAGCAACGGCGACGTCTGGGACGCCGCCGTTGCAACACCTTACTTGCTGATGCTGACGCCGTAGAAGGAGTTCAAGCCAAATGGGCTGATCTTGAAGTCCTGCACGTTGTCGCGCATAGGCTGGAACACCGTCGAGTGAGCGATAGGTGTCATGGGAACTGCATCTTTGAGGACGTGTTGCGCCTGCTTGTACAGTTCGGTGCGCTTGGCCTGGTCGGTTGTACGCTTGGCTTCTTTTACGATGCCGTCGAACTTCTTGTCGCACCACTTGGAGAAGTTGTTGCCTTCCAGCGAGTCGCAGCCGAACAGCACGTTCAGCCAGTTATCGGGATCACCATTGTCACCGCTCCAGCCAATCAGCATGGCCTGGTTCTCGCCGCCTTTGGACCGCTTGATGTACTCGCCCCATTCGTAGCTGACGATCTTGACCTTGAGACCGATCTTGGCCCAGTCAGACTGCAGCATTTCTGCCATCAGCTTGGCGTTCGGGTTGTAAGGACGCTGTACCGGCATCGCCCACAGAACGATTTCTGTACCTTCCTTGACGCCGGCTTCCTTGAGCAGCTCCTTGGCTTTCTCAGGGTCGTACTTGGCGTCCTTGATGGTGGTGTCATAGGACCACTGGGTCGGTGGCATGGCGTTGACGGCCAGTTGGCCCGCGCCCTGGTACACAGAGTCGATGATCTGTTGCTTGTTGACCGCCATGTCCAGTGCCTGACGCACTTTCAGTTGCGCCAGCGGGTTTGGTTCGTTGCTGCCCTTGACCTTGTCCATCACGTTATAGGCGATGTAGCCCAGGTTGAAACCAGCCTGGTCAGGCACTTTCAGTGATTTGTCTTCTTTCAGTGCTTTCAGGTCGGCTGGACGAGGGAACAGGGTGACCTGGCACTCGTTCTTCTTCAGCTTCTGGATACGTACCGACGGGTCGGTGGTGATGGCGAAGATCAGGTTGTCGATCTTGACGTCGTCAGGCTTCCAGTAGTCCTTGTTCCCGGTGTAGCGGATGTTGGAGTCTTTCTGGTAGCTCTTGAACACGAACGGACCAGTGCCGACCGGCTTCTGGTTGATGTCGGCGGCCTTGCCTTCCTTGAGCAGCTGGGCAGCGTACTCGGCGGACTGGACCGAGGCGAAGCTCATGGCCATGTTCTGGATGAACGCAGCATCAACTTCTTTCAAAGTGAACTTGACGGTCTTGTCGTCGACTTTGTCGATCTTGGTGATGTTGGTGTCCATCCCCATGTCGGTAAAGTACGGGAATTCGGTCGGGTACGCTTTGCGGAACGGGTCATCCTTGTTAATCATGCGATTAAAGGTGAACAGCACGTCGTCGGCGTTGAACTCACGAGTCGGCTTGAAGTACGGGGTGGTGTGGAACTTGACGCCTTCACGCAGGTGGAAGGTGTAGGTCAGGCCGTCATCGGAGACGTCCCAGCTGGTCGCCAGGCCAGGAATCACGGCGGTGCCGCCGCGCTCGAACTGCGTCAGGCGGTTGAACATGGTTTCGGCAGAGGCGTCGAAGTCGGTTCCGGTGGTGTATTGACCTGGATCGAAACCGGCCGGGCTCCCTTCGGAGCAGAACACCAGGTTAGTCGCTGCTTGGGCGAACGGTGCGCTGGCTAACAAGCTTGCGCCAACTAAAAACGGAATGACCGCGTGTTTAAGCATGGTGGCCTCATGATTTGTTGTCATTTTTTGATTTTGAGGACGACCTCGTGAGTCGTGCCTGCGGATACTTATGCAGGGGGCATACCCAATGCAAGATCTTGAGCGACTACAGGTCTTAAACGGTGGCACGAACGTACCTTAATGTCGCATTTGTATAAAAGTTGACGCATTTGATCGTTTGCGCAGGGGTTTTGCAGTGCAAGTTGCGCCCTTTTTTGGTGCGTTACCCGGCAATTCCTGCTCCCGTCTGGGGCGGGTGTTACTTATATAAACCCTTGATCGGCGGGTGAGTATGGCCTGATTGCGACTGGTTATTGGTGAGCGTCATAAGGTGCAACCCGTGACATTCAACCCGTGCCTATTCATTTATAGCTCACGCCCAAAAACAGCGGCAAAAAAACGGCGATCCCTGTGGAAATCGCCGTTTTTTTTCAGCCGCTATCAAATCAAGGCATCAACACTTCAATCGAACCATCGGCGCTCATGCTGACCTGGCTGGTACCGGCCTCAACCTCAGGCGTCACGGGCGCGGCGTCCATGGCGGCGGCTTTCATCATCATCGGCGCGCGCAGGTACGGCTGTGGATAACCGTTGCTGTTGAGGTTCAGGTTGACGATTTTGTAGCTCTTGCCACCCAAGGCGTCGGTGGCCAGTTGGGCACGGGCCTTGAAGGCCGCCACGGCATCCTTGAGCAGGGCGTCTTCGCTGGCCTTGCGGGTCGGCGTGGCGATAGCGAAGTCCATGCCGCCCATCTTCAGGTCGTTGAGTAACTCGCCGGTGAGTTTCGACAGGGCGGCGAAGTCCGAGCTTTCCAGGCGCAGTTCGGCGCGTTCACGCCAGCCGGTTATTTTCTGGCCCTTGGTGTCGTAGATCGGGTAGCTGTTGCGACTGCCCTGGCGCAAGGTGATGTCCTTGACTTGCTTGGCCTGGGCCAGTGCCTTGTTCAGGGTGGTGCTGATGTCGGCGGCGAGTTTGGCCGGGTCGCTGTTCTGTTCTTCGGTGTAGAGGGTCACGATCATCAGGTCGCGGGCCACTTCCTGGCTGACTTCGGCGCGCAGGGAAATCTGGTTGTAATGCAGCTCGTCGGCGGCCAGGGCCGGGAGACTGGCAACGGTGCCAACGCTCAGGGCGAGGAGGGCGGCGCTGCGGCGAAATGTGTGCATGAAAGCTCCTTGAAAGGTGCGCAGGGTGATGGTCCGAGCCTGCGTGAACCCATCAGACTGTAGCGTTCATGATCCGGTTCGCCCAGTTACAACTTCTATACAGATGGCATTGTGCACTGGCCCTTGTAGGCGCTGGCTTGCCAGCGAAAGCGCCCGGTCAGCCGACATCGATGTTGAATGTGCCGGCCCCTTCGCTGGCAAGCCAGCTCCTACAGTTGATTTTTGCCAGACACACATCGGTGTACACCCTCGATCCCTTGTAGGCGCTGGCTTGCCAGCGAAGGCGGTGTGTCAGTTAACGCACATGTTAGATGTTCCACCGCTTTCGCTGGCAAGCCAGCTCCTACAAGGGTCGCTTGGCGTGTGGCGGTTTGCCGCACTTTTGCCTGTCGGCCCCCGCGCTTGGTTATACTCCGTGCGATCCGCCTGGAGCGCTCATCAGGAGAGCTCATGCTCGCCCCCGTTCAAATCACTTCCGCCACTCGCCAGAACCTCTGGCGGCTGACGTTCATCCGCACCCTGGTGCTGGCCGCCCAGGCCGGTTCCGTCGGCCTGGCCTACTGGTTCGAATTGTTGCCGCTGCCCTGGTTTCAATTGGCCGCGACCCTCGGTTGCTCGATGCTGCTGTGTGCGTTCACGGCGATTCGCCTGCGCACCTCATGGCCGGTGACTGAGCTCGAATACGCCGTGCAACTGGCCTGCGACCTGTTTATCCACAGTGCCCTGCTGTATTTCTCTGGCGGCTCGACCAACCCCTTCGTCTCTTATTACCTGGTGCCGCTGACCATTGCCGCGGTGACGCTGCCCTGGCGCTATTCGGTGATTCTGTCGGGCATCGCGTTGGCGATGTACACCCTGCTGCTGGCGCAGTTCTATCCGCTGCAAACCTTCCCCATCGCCCGGGAAAACCTGCAGGTCTACGGGATGTGGCTGAGCTTTGCCCTCGCCGCGGCGGTGATTACCTTTTTCGCCGCGCGCATGGCTGAAGAACTGCGCCGTCAGGAAGAACTGCGCGCCATTCGCCGCGAAGAAGGCCTGCGTGATCAGCAACTGCTGGCAGTCGCCACCCAGGCAGCCGGTGCGGCCCATGAACTGGGCACACCGCTGGCGACCATGAGCGTATTGCTCAAGGAAATGCGCCAGGATCATCTCGACCCGCTGTTGCAGGATGACCTGAGCGTGCTGCAGGACCAAGTCAAGCTGTGCAAAGAGACCTTGCAACATCTGGTGCGCGCCGCCGAGGCCAATCGCCGGCTGGCCGTGGAGATGCAGGACGTCACCGACTGGCTCGACGAAGCCCTCAATCGCTGGCACTTGATGCGACCGGAAGCCAGTTATCGCTTCCAGCGCCTGGGCCAGGGCCCAGTACCGCGCATGGCGCCGCCGCCGGATTTGACCCAGGCGTTGCTGAACCTGTTGAACAACGCCGCCGACGCCTGCCCCGAGGGGCTGCAAGTGACGCTGGATTGGGACTGGGAAAACCTCACCATCAGCATTCGCGACCATGGCGCGGGTGTGCCGTTGGCGATTGCCGAACAAATCGGCAAGCCATTTTTTACCACCAAAGGCAAAGGCTTCGGCCTGGGCCTGTTTTTGAGCAAGGCCAGCGTGACACGCGCCGGCGGCTCAGTGAAACTCTACAGTCATGAGGAAGGCGGCACGCTCACCGAGCTGCGCCTGCCCCATGGCGCACGAGGAGACGAACATGAGTGACGAGATCCAAGTCGAAGGCGAAGAACTGCCGCATTTGCTGCTGGTCGATGACGACGCCACCTTCACCCGCGTCATGGCCCGCGCCATGGCCCGCCGCGGTTTCCGGGTCAGCACCGCCGGTTCCGCCGAGGAAGGCCTGGTCATCGCCCAGGCCGACCTGCCGGACTACGCCGCCCTGGACCTGAAAATGGACGGCGATTCGGGCCTGGTGCTGCTGCCCAAGCTGCTGGAGCTGGACCCGGAAATGCGCGTGGTGATCCTCACCGGCTATTCGAGCATTGCTACCGCGGTCGAGGCGATCAAGCGCGGCGCGTGCAACTACCTGTGCAAACCGGCGGACGCCGATGACGTGCTGGCGGCGCTGCTGTCCGAACACGCCGACCTCGACAGCCTGGTGCCGGAAAACCCGATGTCCGTGGACCGCCTGCAGTGGGAACACATCCAGCGCGTGTTGACCGAGCACGAAGGCAACATCTCCGCCACGGCCCGCGCCCTGGGCATGCACCGGCGCACCCTGCAGCGCAAACTGCAGAAGCGTCCCGTTCGCCGCTGAACCCGCGCTGAACGAATGCGGGCCGCCTCTCGCGACAAACCGAACCGATCATCTATGATCGGTTCGTGCGTGTTCTTTTCTTTATCGAGCCTTATCCATGAATCAGAACGCTGAGTACTGCGCGGTCAATGACGCCGTGCGCGGGCAGTTTTTTCGCAAAGTGTGGGCGATGATCACGCCTTACTGGCGCAGTGAAGAGAAGGGCAAGGCCTGGACCCTGTTGATCGCGGTGATCGCGCTGTCGCTGATCAGCGTAGGGATCTCGGTATGGTTCAACACCTGGTACAAGGATTTCTACAACGCCCTGCAAAAGAAGGACGAGGCTGCGTTCTGGCAACTGATCCTGTACTTCTGCGCGATTGCCGCGGTGGCGATTGTCGGTGCGGTGTACCGGCTCTACCTGACCCAGATGCTGACCATCCGCTGGCGGGCATGGCTGACCGAAAAGCACTTTGCGCGCTGGCTCGCCGACAAGAACTACTACCAGCTGGAGCAGGGTGGCTACACCGATAACCCGGACCAGCGGATTTCCGAAGACCTCAATAACTTCACTTCCAACACCCTCGAACTGGGTATCGGGCTGTTGCGTAATATTGTCAGCCTGGTGTCGTTCTCGATCATTCTGTGGGGCGTGTCGGGCAGCATTGAAGTGTTCGGCATCACCATTCCCGGCTACATGTTCTGGTGCGTGCTGGTGTACGCCGTGGTTGGCAGTTGGCTGACGCACTTGATCGGTCGTCGCTTGATCGGCCTGAACAACCAACAACAACGCTTCGAAGCCGACCTGCGTTTCTCCATGGTGCGGATTCGCGAAAATGCCGAAAGCATCGCGTTGTACAACGGCGAACCGAACGAAAATCGCCGTTTGAGCAGTCGCTTCGGGATGGTCTGGCATAACTTCTGGGACATCATGAAGGTGTCCAAGCGCCTGACCTTCTTCACTGCCGGTTACAGCCAGGCGGCCATCATCTTCCCGTTCATCGTCGCCTCGCCGCGTTACCTCGCCGGCAAGATCGAACTGGGCGAGCTGATGCAGATCAGCTCGGCGTTCGGCAATGTGCAGGAAAGCTTCAGCTGGTTCATCAGTGCGTACCAGAGCCTCGCGTCCTGGCGCGCCACGTGCGACCGTCTGTTGAGTTTCCACCAGGCCATGCGTGACAACGAAGAGCGCGCGCCGGCCATCGACGTACAGAATTCGGGCTCGGCCCTGAAAGTGCACAACCTCGGCCTCGACCTGGCTGAGGGTCGCCACCTGCTGACCAACGCCGACATGACCGTGGAGGAGGGCGAGCGGGTAATGCTCAGCGGTCGTTCCGGCAGCGGCAAGTCGACCTTGCTGCGGGCGATGGGGCATCTGTGGCCTAGGGGTCACGGCAGTATTCGTTTGCCATCGGCGCGTTACCTGTTCCTGCCGCAAAAACCCTATCTGCCGATTGGCACCCTGCGTGATGTGCTCAGTTATCCACAGGCCGGCGATACCTACCCGCCTGAGCGCTACGTGCACGTACTGGAAACCTGCCGTTTGCCGCACCTGATTGCCCGTCTCGACGAAGCCAATCACTGGCAGCGCATGCTCTCGCCCGGTGAGCAACAACGCCTGGCCTTTGCCCGTGCGCTGCTTTATTCACCGCAATGGCTGTACATGGACGAAGCGACGTCGGCGATGGACGAAGAAGACGAGGCCTTGCTGTATCAGGCGCTGATCGATGAATTGCCGGGGCTAAGCATTGTCAGCGTCGGCCATCGCAGCAGTCTCAAGCGGTTCCACCCAAGGCACATTCGCATCGAGAACGGCCATCTGGTGGACCAGGGCGTGACCGCCTGAACACCACAAATCCTGTAGGAGTGAGCCTGCTCGCGATGAACGATTACGCGGTTTTCCAGACAAACCGCGTCGTGGCCATCGCGAGCAGGCTCACTCCTACAGGAGGTGTGGTGATCGTACAACCGCGTTGCGCTATTATGCGGTTTCAGCCGAATTTTCGAGACAGATGTTCACCATGGAAAACCCGAACGACGCACCACGTCTCCCACGCAAGCGGCGCAGCCTCGCTCAGGAACTGGTGACGGTGCTGTCCGAGCAGATCCGCGATGGTCAACTCAAGCGTGGTGACAAGTTGCCCACCGAGTCGGCGATCATGGATGCCCACGGGGTCAGCCGCACCGTGGTGCGTGAGGCGATTTCCCGCTTGCAGGCGGCCGGCCAGGTGGAAACCCGCCACGGCATCGGCACTTTCGTGCTGGATACGCCGAGCCCGAGCGGTTTTCGTATCGACCCGGCGACCGTGGTGACCTTGCGCGACGTGCTGGCCATTCTCGAACTGCGCATCAGCCTTGAAGTGGAATCGGCCGGCCTGGCGGCGCAACGCCGTAGCCCCGAGCAACTGGCGACCATGCGCGCGGCCCTCGATGCCTTGAATGAAAGCGCCGCGCACGCCAGCGATGCCGTGGCCTCGGACTTCGCCTTCCACCTGGAAATCGCGCTGTCCACCGGCAACCGCTACTTCACCGACATCATGACCCACCTGGGCACCAGCATCATTCCGCGTACCCGGCTGAACTCTGCGCGCCTGGCCCACGACGATCAGCAGCACTACATGAGTCGCCTGAGCCGTGAGCACGAAGAAATCTACGACGCCATTGCCCGCCAGGATTCCGATGCAGCGCGGGCGGCGATGCGTTTGCACCTGACCAACAGCCGTGAGCGGTTGCGCCATGCGCATGAAGAGGCTGAGGCGCAGCGGGGCTGAGGGTTCTGATTGCCATGCTGTGTGGGGTGACAGATTGCCTTCGCGGGCGAGCCCGCTCCTACAGTTGATTTGTGTACGAGGCACATCCCCTGTAGGAGCGGGCTTGCCCGCGAAGAGGACGCTTGCCACGCCAAAAAATGTTCAGTCCTCCTCCGACAACGTATCTCCTGAACACCGTTTATCCAGCGGTCACATCACCCGTTTCCCACGCCAAAGCCCAATAAACCAGGGGCTCACCCCATTCCTGTCGAACAATTTCCCCCCGCCGCGATGAAATGCAGTTGACGGTTGTATTTTAAGTTGTACGATGACCTACAACTTCGGCGCAGGCTGAACCGTTTACTCACACAACGTCGCTACCCAGGGTGTTCGAATAATGAATCCACAAGAACTGAAGTCCATCCTTTCTGCCGGTCTGCTGTCTTTCCCGGTCACCGATTTCAATGCTCAGGGCGACTTCCATCGCGCGGGCTACATCAAGCGTCTCGAATGGCTGGCCCCCTACGGCGCCTCGGCTTTGTTCGCCGCGGGCGGCACCGGTGAGTTCTTCTCCCTGGCGGCCAGCGAATACTCGGAAATCATCAAGACTGCCGTCGACACCTGCGCTTCCAGCGTACCAATCCTGGCCGGCGTGGGCGGTTCGACCCGCCAGGCCATCGAATACGCACAGGAAGCCGAGCGCCTAGGTGCCAAGGGCCTGCTGCTGCTGCCGCACTACCTGACCGAAGCCAGCCAGGACGGCGTTGCCGCCCACGTTGAAGCCGTGTGCAAATCGGTCAACATCGGCGTGGTGGTCTACAACCGCAACGTCTGCCGCCTGAACGCGCCGCTGCTGGAACGTCTGGCCGAGCGCTGCCCGAACCTGATCGGCTACAAGGATGGCCTGGGCGATATCGAGTTGATGGTGTCGATCCGTCGCCGCCTCGGTGATCGCTTCAGCTACCTGGGTGGTCTGCCGACCGCCGAAGTCTACGCCGCGGCCTACAAGGCGCTAGGCGTGCCGGTCTACTCCTCGGCGGTGTTCAACTTCATCCCGAAAACCGCGATGGACTTCTACCACGCCATCGCCCGTGAAGATCACGCCACCGTTGGCAAGATTATCGACGACTTCTTCCTGCCGTACCTGGACATCCGTAACCGCAAATCCGGTTACGCGGTGAGCATCGTCAAGGCCGGGGCAAAAATTGCCGGCTACGACGCCGGTCCCGTGCGTGCACCGCTGACCGACCTGACCGGCGAAGAGTACGAAATGCTCGCCGCGCTGATCGACAAGCAGGGCGCTCAATAACACCCGACAAACCAAGGCCGCTGAGCGATCGGCGGCTTTTTGCGTGAGGAGAGATTTCAGTGGCTGATTCAAAGCGTTTTGATAACTACATCAACGGCGAGTGGGTTGCTGGCGGCGACTATTCGACCAACATCAACCCGTCCGAACTGACCGACGCCATCGGCGACTACGCCAAGGCTGACCTGGGTCAGGTTCACGCTGCCATCGACGCCGCCCGCGCCGCATTCCCGGCCTGGTCCACGTCCGGCATTCAGGCGCGTCACGACTCCCTGGATAAAGTCGGTACTGAAATCCTCGCCCGTCGCGAAGAGCTCGGCACCCTGCTGGCCCGGGAAGAGGGCAAGACCCTGCCCGAAGCCATCGGCGAAGTGACCCGCGCCGGTAACATCTTCAAGTTCTTCGCCGGTGAATGCCTGCGCCTGTCCGGCGACTATCTGCCGTCGGTGCGTCCTGGCGTCAACGTCGAAGTGACTCGCGAAGCCTTGGGCGTGGTCGGTCTGATCACCCCGTGGAACTTCCCGATTGCCATCCCGGCCTGGAAAATTGCCCCGGCCCTGGCCTACGGCAACTGCGTGGTGTTGAAACCTGCGGACCTGGTACCGGGCTGCGCCTGGGCCCTGGCCGAAATCATCTCTCGCGCAGGCTTCCCGGCCGGTGTGTTCAACCTGGTGATGGGCAGCGGTCGTGTGGTTGGCGATGCGCTGGTGCAGAGCCCGAAAGTCGACGGCATCAGCTTCACCGGTTCGGTGGGTGTCGGCCGTCAGATCGCAATCAATTGCGTATCGCGCCAGGCCAAGGTCCAACTGGAAATGGGCGGCAAGAACCCGCAGATCATTCTCGACGACGCCGACCTCAAGCAAGCGGTCGAACTGTCGGTACAGAGCGCTTTCTACTCCACTGGCCAGCGTTGCACCGCTTCCAGCCGTTTCATCGTCACCGCCGGCATCCACGACCGGTTCGTCGAAGCCATGGCCGAGCGCATGAAGTCGATCAAGGTCGGCCACGCGTTGAAGGCCGGTACCGACATCGGTCCGGTGGTGTCCCAGGCTCAGCTTGAGCAGGACATGAAGTACATCGACATCGGCCAGTCCGAAGGTGCGCGCCTGGTCAGCGGCGGTGGCCTGGTGACTTGTGACACCGAAGGCTACTTCCTCGCGCCAACACTGTTTGCCGACAGTGAAGCATCGATGCGCATCAGCCGCGAAGAGATCTTCGGCCCGGTGGCCAACATCGTGCGCGTAGCCGATTACGAGGCCGCACTGACCATGGCCAACGACACCGAGTTCGGTCTGTCGGCAGGCATTGCCACCACCTCGCTCAAATACGCCAACCACTTCAAGCGCCACTCCCAGGCCGGGATGGTGATGGTCAACCTGCCGACCGCCGGTGTGGATTACCACGTTCCGTTCGGTGGGCGTAAAGGTTCATCCTATGGATCACGTGAGCAAGGTCGCTATGCGCAAGAGTTCTACACCGTGGTGAAAACCAGCTACATCGGTTCGTAAAACGTAACACCCGTAGGCGCCACCCCCTGTGGCTGCTGGCTTGCCAGCGAATGCATCCCCGCGGTGTGACTGACACACCACGGTGCCTGCATCGCGGGCAAGCCCGGCTCCCACAAAAAACCAGCGCCTGCAGTACACCGTTATTACCCGCATAAAAATAATCAGTGGGAGTACATCTACATGCCATCGACCAAGCCGACTCACGTCCGCTATTTGATCCTGCTCATGCTGTTCCTGGTGACCACGATCAACTACGCCGACCGCGCGACCATCGCCATTGCCGGTTCCAGCCTGCAAAAAGACCTGGGCATCGACGCCGTCACCCTCGGCTACATCTTCTCCGCATTCGGTTGGGCCTACGTGGCCGGGCAAATTCCCGGTGGCTGGCTGCTCGACCGTTTTGGTTCGAAAAAAGTCTACGCACTGAGCATCTTCACCTGGTCGCTGTTCACCGTGCTGCAGGGCTACGTCGGCGAGTTTGGCGTGTCGACGGCCATCGTGGCGCTGTTCATGCTGCGCTTTTTGGTGGGCCTGGCCGAAGCGCCTTCCTTCCCGGGTAACGCACGTATCGTCGCGGCCTGGTTCCCCACCGCTGAACGCGGCACCGCATCGGCGATTTTCAACTCCGCTCAATATTTCGCCACAGTGTTGTTCGCACCGCTGATGGGCTGGATCGTCTACACGTTCGGCTGGCAGCACGTGTTCATCGTCATGGGCCTGTTCGGCATTGTGTTCTCGCTGGTCTGGCTGAAGGTTATCCACAGCCCGCGTCAACACCCGATGGCCAACGAGGCCGAAGTGCAGTTCATTGCCGACAACGGCGGCATGGTCGACCTGGATCAGGGCAAAGGCAAAAAGGTCGATGGCCCGAAATGGGATTACATCCGCCAGTTGCTGACCAACCGCATGATGCTCGGCGTGTACCTGAGCCAGTATTGCATCAACGCCATCACCTATTTCTTCCTGACCTGGTTCCCGGTGTACCTGGTGCAGGAGCGCGGCATGACCATCCTCAAGGCCGGTTTCATCGCGTCCTTGCCGGCAATCTGCGGTTTCATCGGCGGTGTGTTGGGCGGGGTGATTTCCGACTACTTGCTGCGCAAGGGCCACTCGCTGACGTTTGCCCGCAAGGCACCGATCATTGCCGGCCTGCTGGTATCCAGCAGCATCGTCGCCTGCAATTATGTCGATATCGAATGGATGGTCGTGGGCTTCATGGCCCTGGCGTTCTTCGGCAAAGGCGTGGGCGCGCTGGGCTGGGCGGTGGTGTCCGACACTTCGCCGAAGCAGATCGCCGGTTTGAGTGGCGGCCTGTTCAACATGTTCGGCAACATTGCCTCGATCACCACGCCGATCGTGATCGGCTACATCATCAGTTCCACCGGTTCGTTCAAATGGGCGCTGGTGTTCGTCGGTTGCAACGCGCTGGTCGCGGTGTTCAGTTACCTGGTGATCGTCGGTCCGATCAAGCGTGTGGTACTCAAAGAGCCGCCTGTTGGCGGTGCTGAAATCAACAACAAATACTCTCAAGCGCATTCCTGAGGAGCGGCGTCATGCAGTTGATTGAACATTCCGACTCGCCGCGCTACATCCGCCTTAACGAGCGGGATAACGTAGTGGTCGTGGTCAATGATCAGGGCGTACCGGCCGGTACCGAATTCGCCGATGGCCTGGTCACCGTGGATTTCGTGCCACAGAGCCACAAGGTCACCCTGCAAGACATTCCCGAGGGTGGCGAGGTGATTCGTTACGGCCAGGTCATTGGCTACGCCTTGCAGCCGATTCCCCGTGGCAGCTGGGTCAAGGAAGATCAACTGCGCATGCCGACCGCGCCACCGCTGGACAGCCTGCCGTTGTCCACCGACGTGCCAGCCGCGCAAGCACCGCTGGAAGGCTTCACCTTCGAGGGTTATCGCAACGCCGACGGCACCGTCGGTACGCGCAACATTCTCGGCATCACCACCACCGTGCAATGCGTGACCGGCGTGCTCGACCACGCGGTCAAGCGCATCAAGGATGAGTTGCTGCCCAAGTACCCGCACGTCGATGACGTGGTGGCGCTGACCCACAGCTACGGCTGTGGCGTCGCCATCACCGCCACCGACGCGTACATCCCGATCCGCACCGTGCGCAACCTGGCGCGCAACCCGAACCTGGGTGGCGAAGCGCTGGTGATCAGCCTGGGCTGCGAGAAATTGCAGGCCGGGCAGGTGATGCACGAGAACGACAGTTCGGTGGATTTGAGCGAGCCCTGGTTGTATCGCTTGCAGGACTCCAGCCACGGTTTTACCGAGATGATCGAGCAGATCATGGCGCTGGCCGAAACTCGCCTGAAGAAGCTCGATCAGCGTCGCCGGGAAACCGTGCCGGCGTCCGAACTGATCCTTGGCATGCAATGCGGCGGCAGCGATGCGTTCTCCGGCATTACCGCTAACCCGGCGCTCGGTTATGCCTCGGACCTGTTGCTGCGGGCCGGTGCGACGGTGATGTTTTCCGAAGTCACCGAAGTGCGCGATGCCATTTACCTGCTGACCTCCCGAGCGGAAAACCAAGACGTCGCCCAGGAACTGGTGCGCGAAATGGACTGGTACGACCGATACCTGGCCAAGGGCGAAGCGGACCGCAGCGCCAACACCACGCCGGGCAACAAGAAGGGCGGGTTGTCGAACATTGTCGAGAAGTCGTTGGGCTCGATCGTCAAGTCTGGCAGCAGCGCGATCAATGGCGTGCTCGGCCCTGGCGAGCGCTTCAAGCGCAAAGGCCTGATCTTCTGCGCGACCCCGGCCAGTGACTTTGTCTGCGGCACCTTGCAGCTGGCGGCGGGGATGAACCTGCATGTGTTCACCACCGGTCGCGGCACGCCTTATGGTTTGGCCATGGCGCCGGTGGTGAAGGTCTCGACCCGGACCGAACTGGCGCAGCGCTGGCCGGACCTGATCGACATCGACGCCGGGCGCATTGCTACCGGGCGTGCTTCGATCGAGGAGTTGGGCTGGGAGTTGTTCCACTACTACCTGGACGTGGCCAGCGGCAAGAAACAGACGTGGGCCGAGCAGCACAAGCTGCACAACGACATCACCCTATTCAACCCGGCGCCCATCACCTGAGGCCGCGTTATCGTTCTTCGCTGGCAAGCCAGCTCCTACAGGTTAAGCGCAATCCCTTGTAGGAGCTGGCTTGCCAGCCAAGGCGATCCAGCAGGCGCCAAAGTGTCCAGTGGCTTATCATTAGCCCCCTAACGACGCCCACCCCCAAGGTCCTCCCGGCATGCTGGCAATTTTCCTCGAAACCCTGAACATCACCGCGCCGGTGTTTGCCATGCTATTTCTGGGGGTGTTGCTCAAGCGCATCGACTGGATCAACGACAACTTCATTCACACGGCCTCGGCCCTGGTGTTCAACGTCACCATGCCGGCGCTGCTGTTCCTGGGCATCCTGCATGCCGACCTGCACGCGGCGTTGCAGCCGGCGCTGCTGATCTACTTCTCTGTAGCGACGCTGGTGTGTTTTGCCATCGCCTGGGGCTGGGCGATCTTCAAGTGCCCGCGGGCAGACCGTGGGATCTACACCCAGGGCGCCTTTCGCGGTAACAACGGGGTGATCGGCCTGGCACTGGCGGCCAGCATGTACGGCGACTACGGGATTTCCCTCGGGGCGATCCTCGCGGCGCTGGTGATCCTGTTCTACAACACGCTGTCGACCATCGTCCTGGCGGTGTACAGCCCGGTGATCAAGTCCGATCCGTGGAGCATCTGCAAAAGCGTATTCAGCAACCCGCTGATCATCAGCGTGATTGCGGCGGCGCCGTTCGCTTATTTCAAGATCGGCTTGCCGGGCTGGCTGGAGACCTCTGGCCAGTACCTGGCGCAAACCACCTTGCCGCTGGCGCTGATTTGCATCGGCGGTACGCTGTCGCTGGCAGCGCTGCGCAAAAGCGGCAGCATGGCGCTCAGTTCCAGCCTGGTGAAGATGATCGGCCTGCCGGTGCTGGCGACGCTGGGCGCGTGGCTGTGGGGCTTTCGCGGAGCTGAACTGGGGATTCTGTTCCTGTACTTCGGCAGTCCGACGGCGGCGGCCAGTTTCGTCATGGCGCGACAGGCTGAGGGTAATCATGAACTGGCGGCGGCGATCATTGTGATCACCACGCTGATGGCGGCGATCACCACCAACATCGGGATCTTCTTTTTGCAGTGGGGCGGGTGGATCTGACCTCTGGGGTTGTGGTGCCCCGTCGGGCCTCATCGCGAGCAGGCTCGCTCCTACATTCGAAATGCATCTACCTGTAGGAGCGAGCCTGCTCGCGAAAGCGTCTGATCAGTCACTCAGGCTTCTGGTAAGTGTCGATCACTTCCTGCGCCGCCCGAAACGCATCGATCGCCGCCGGCACGCCGGCATACACCGCGCAATGCAGCAGCGCCTCGCGAATCTCATCGACCGTGCAGCCGTTGTTCAGCGCACCGCGTACATGACCTTTCAATTCCTGCGGGCACTTGAGCGCGGTCAGTGCGGCGAGGGTGATCAGGCTGCGGGTTTTCAGTGGCAGGCCTTCGCGATTCCACACGGCGCCCCAGGCGTGCTCGTTGACGAACGCCTGCAACGGCTGGGTGAACTCGGTGGCGTTGCCCAATGCGCGGTCGACAAAGGCATCGCCCATCAC
Source organism: Pseudomonas sp. NFX15 (assembly GCF_049132105.1). Taxonomy (NCBI): domain Bacteria; kingdom Pseudomonadati; phylum Pseudomonadota; class Gammaproteobacteria; order Pseudomonadales; family Pseudomonadaceae; genus Pseudomonas; species Pseudomonas sp. NFX15. Next base: position 1,663 of record NZ_JAFMPV010000022.1, on the reverse strand, counting down.
TTGGCGACGAACTTCAACGCCGGGTTTTTTATTCTCGGTCATGGCACTTCCCTCTTATGGTGTTGGCGACGCCAGGCGCGCAGCGACGTGAACAGCAAAAACGCCAGCAGCGGTGGCAGGACAAAAAACAGCATCACGTGTTCGAGCTTGCCGGCCAGCGGCATGCCGGTGGTGAACGACACCATGTGCAACCCATAGGCCACGTACAAACCCAGAAACAGCAAGCCTTCGGCGCGGGTCACGCGGTAGCCGGAGTAGAACACCGGCAGGCACAACGCGGCGACACCGAGCATCACCGGCAGGTCGAAATCCAGCGCGTTGGGCGACACCGACAGTGGCGATGGCGCCACCAGCGCGGTAAAGCCGAGCACACCCAGGAGATTGAACAGGTTGCTGCCGATCACGTTGCCCACGGCGATATCGCGTTCACCGCGCAGGGCTGCAATCAAGGAGGTGGCGAGTTCTGGCAGCGAGGTACCGACGGCGACGATGGTCAGGCCGATGATGCGTTCCGACAGCCCAAGGTCAGTGGCCACGGCGACGGCCGCGCCCAAGAGCAAGTGCCCGGCATACACCAACATCGCCAGCCCGGCAACGATCATCAGCAGGCTGGTGAACCAGGGCGATTGCGCGTGGTGGCCATGGCTCGATAGCGGACGCGCGGAATGCCGTGACTGGCGCAGCAACAACCCCAGGTAAACCGCCAGTGCCGTCAGCAACAACACGCCATCGACACGGGTCAGTTCTTCGTTCCAGGCGAGGACGAACACCAGCAGGCTGGCACCGATCATCAACGGAATGTCCAGGCGCACCAGTTGCCGCGACACCCGCAAGGGAATGATCAGCGCGGACAAGCCGAGGGTGACGAGGATGTTGAAAATGCTGCCGCCGATGACGCTGCCGACGGCGATGTCGGCGTTGTGTGCCAGGGTCGCTTGCAGGCTGACCGCCATTTGCGGGGCGCTACTGCCGAGGGCGACGATGGTCAGGCCGATGATCAGCGGTCGTATGTGCAATCGCGCGGCAATGCGCACGGCGGCGCGCACCATCAATTCGGCGCCGATAATCAGCAGGAACAATCCGCTGAGCAGCTCGATCACGCTGATCAGGGGTATATCGGCTAATCCGAAAATGGTCGGGGCTCCATCGGTCAGTCGTCGAGGGCCTGGACGCGCACGCGCGCAGTACCGCTACCGAGCATGCCCAGGCGGGCGGCCGCTTCGTGGGACAGGTCGATCAGGCGGCCACGGGTGTGCGGCCCGCGATCATTGATGCGCACCACGCAGGATTTGTCGTTATTGAGGTTGGTGACTTTCACCCGTGTACCAAAGGGTAGCTGGCGGTGGGCGGCGGTCATGGAATTCTTGTCGAAACGCTCGCCACTGGCGGTGCGTTTGCCTTGGTGTTTGGCGCCGTAATACGAGGCAATGCCGGTTTTGTCGTAACCCTGCGGATCGACGGTGTCGTTGCTGGCACAACCGGCGAGCAGCGAGAGGAGGGCGCAGGCGCCGAGCAGACGTTTCATTCGAAGGTTTCCCGAAACAACTATAGGAGCGAGCCTGCTCGCGATGGTGTGTCAGCTGCACCGATGTCGACTGACACTCCATCGCGAGAAGGCTCGCTCCTACAAGGTTTTGAGCCAGGCTTAAAAACCGGCTCCATT